>NZ_JAQKGV010000019.1 GCF_028617075.1 Rubrobacter calidifluminis
AGCTCCAGCAGCCTGCGGCCAGCCTCCCGCCTCTCCCGCCTCCTGCCGGCGTACTCCTCGAGGTAGTCCCGCAGGACCGCGTTCACGGACGTGTCCTCCTCCAGGGCACGCATCCTCGCCTTCTTCAGCGTCTCGTCGTCTACCGTGATGGTCAGGTTCGCCATGCCACCTCCTTGCTACACGGAATCAGTGTAGCAAGGGTTCCGTGCAAGATTACGGGCGGTCGAGGTCCCCCTTGAGCTCCCCCAACCGGAGCCGGAGGCGCCGATCATCCTCCGGCTCACACACCATGGACCACCCCCGCTGCTGGGCGCCCACGACCCGCTGGCGGACCTTCCCGCCCATAACGGTGGTTCGCCGTGCGCCCTGGCGGGCTCCGGTCTCGGAGCGCTCTTGTACTGGGCGGTCGGTCTCCCGATCAGCCGACGCGGGAGATCTTCGGGCTGCCCGCGGAGACTTCGAAGGCGGCGAGCCACCCTATATCTGACTGCGGGCTCTTCACGCTCCCCACGGCCTTCATGGTGCAAAGGATCCTGGCCGGTTCGACCCGCAGCAGGTTGTAACCGTGGGTCGAAGAACGGTAGCTTTCCTAGCGCAGTAGCACATGGAGGTTCAAGCTGGCTCCCAATGCGGGACGGCGCGCCGCTTCAGCATCGCCCGGAAGCCCGCCGTGGTCTTGGGCAGCAGTTCTCCCGTTCCCCAATCCAGGATGACGCCGTGTCGCCGGATGAGCTTCAGCGTGTCCGTCTCGCCTCTACGGTACTTCTCCGCCAGCTCCTCCGGGTACTCCTCCAGCCAGCGGAGCCTGTTCTTGCGGATGTACGACCGCTCGCGCTCCGTCGCTTCCTCGTCCACCTCCCACTCTGCGAGCTCGGCATCCACTTCCCGCACCACGACGCCGTAGTCGCGTCGGGCACCCTCTGGGGTGACGTATCCGTCTTCGACGTCCTCGCGGACCGCCTGCGGATCGCGCAGCAGCGGGTCTCCGTAACCGCCGCCCCCGGCAGAAGGCCGGACGAAGGAGTCCCCCTTCTCGACGGGGACGTTCGAGAAGACGGCACCGAGGAAGCGTTTGCCACCACCATCCTTGTTGAGCCAGACCCCGTGTGGACACGAAGGGAGGCCGCCTTCGATGCCCCAGGTGATCGAGCGAGCGCGGTCGCAGCAGTAGGACATTACGGTGTCCTCTATCTCGGTGAGCGTACCGCCTTTCTCGACGCCACAGCCGCCGCGGTAGCGGCCCGGACCTCCGGAGTCCGGGACGATGCGGTGGACGGAGGTGACCACGGGCGTGAGCCGTTCCTGTCCCTCGAAGGGTTGGACGGCGAGGCCCACGCCGAAGACGGGGGAGGTGGCGTTCGAGCCGTCCCTGCCGTTCCTGCCGCCCCAGCCGCCGACCATCCAGTCGTACCACATGAAGAACGGTGAGGAATCGGTGCGCTTGTCCCAGCCCCCGATCAGGAGGTACTCCAGATTGAAGCAGCCCGCCAGGGCCCTCTCCGGCATCACCTGCGACCACAGCTCGAAGAGAGCGTTCATGATCTTCTCGTACGCCCCGGAGCAGAAGCCCGTCACGGCGGTCGGCCAGGGGGCGTTCACGACCGTGTTCTCCGGCAGGTGCACGTCGAGCACCCGGTAGAAGCCGGAGTTCAGCGGCACGTCCGGGAAGAAGGTCTTGGTGCCGGCCACGATCCCCGAGAAGGCCGAGCCAAAGCCGGCGTTCAGGAAGCTCCCGATAACGGGGTGGCTGCCGGAGAGGTCGTAGTGGATCTGATCTCCGTCTATGGTCATCTTGACCCTCACCGGGATGAGACCCTCTCCGGCGCTCGGGTCCTGGTCTATGTAGTCCTCCGTCTCCCACGTCCCGTCCGGAAGCTCCGCCACCCTGCTCCGGGTGAGCCGCTCAACGTAGTCCTGAACCTCGGCGAAGGCCGTGGTCACGGTCTCCTTGCCGTACTTCTCGACCAGGCGCAGTATCTCGCGCTCCGCCACTCTAGTGGCCTCGGCCTGAGCGAGGAGATCGCCCTCCACGTCGTCCGGAGCGCGGGTGTTGGAGGTTATGAGGTTTACTACATCCTGTCGGTACTCGCCCCTGTCCCAGATCCTGACGGCCGGGATGCGAAGACCCTCGCCGAAGTGGTTCTTGGCGCTGATGTCGAAGGAGCCGGGGACGGTGCCGCCAACGTCGGCCCAGTGACCGTTGGACTGGGCGAGGCAGATGAGCTCGTCCCCGACGAAGATGGGACGGATGATGCGGACGTCGTTGAAGTGCGTCCCGCCCGCGTACGGGTCGTTTATGGCGAAGACGTCGCCGGGGTGTATGTCATCCTTGAAGGCCTCGAGCATCGCCTTGGCCGTAAAGTGCAGGGTGCCCACGTGGACGGCGATATCCTGGCTGCCCTGCATGATGGTGTTGCCTTCGGCGTCGCAGAGGCAGTTGGAGAAGTCCCGCGCCCAGATCACGAACGAGTGGCACGTCCTCAGGATCTGCTCGGCCATCTCGTCCACGACCGTGATGAAGGAGTTCTTGAGCACCTCGAAGGTGACGGGGTCGAGCGCCTGCCTCTCGGTCACTTCGCACCTCCCACGCGCACGATGATGTTGGAGTAGCCGTCAACCTCAGCCGTGTCTCCCGGTGGGATGACGACCGTCGAGTCGAGCTGCCCCACGATGGCGGGGCCTGCTATCCTCGCCCCCGGCGAGAGCGAGTCCCGGCTGTATATGGCCGTCTCGACACTCTCTCCGTCCCCGAACACAACCTTCCTGTGCCTGTTTGGCTCCGGTTCGTGCTCCCTCGGCTCCGCATACGGGAGCTCGGGTTTCGGTATCCTCCCGATGGCCGCGACCTTGAGCTGGTAGATCTCCACCGGCGAGTCCTCACGCTTGTAGGTGTGCTGGCGCTCGTGTTCCTCGTGGAACATCTCGGTGAGCCTTTCGAGAGACTCGACCTTGCCGTCCACGGCTATCTCCAGCGAGCGCCACTGGCCGAGGTAGCGCATGTCCACCGACCGTAGCAGCCGCATCTCTGTCTCCTCTATGCCTTCGGCCCGCAGCCTCTCTCGGGCCTCGTCCTCGAGGGCGGCGAAGCGGGCCTCTATCTCCCTGGGATCCGTCTCCCCGGTGGGCACGAGGTGCATCTCCGAGAAGTCGTGTCGGATGTCCACGATCAGGCACCCGAGCGCCGAAGTGATGCCGGGGTTCGGCGGTACCAGGACGGTTGGGATGGAGAGCTCGCGGGCGAGCTCTGCCCCGTGCAACGGGCCAGCGCCGCCGAAGGCCACGAGCGCGAAGTCCCTCGGGTCGTGGCCGCGCTGTATGAGGGCGAGCCGGATGGCATCTGCCAGGTTGGCGTTCGCCACGCGGATGATCGCCCGCGCCGCCTCGGTGGTGTCGAGCCCTAACGGATCCCCGATCTTCGCCACCGCCGCCTGTGCCTTCTCGCGATCGAGTCTCATCGCTCCTCCGATGAGCTCTTCCCCGAGCCTGCCGAGCAGCAGGTTGGCGTCGGTGTTGGTCGGCTCCTCCCCGCCGCGTCCGTAGCAGGCCGGACCCGGGTTCGAGCCCGCCGATTGTGGGCCGTTTCTGAGGCTGCCCGCTGCGTCTATCCAGGCTATCGAGCCACCGCCCGCCCCGATGGTCGAAACTTCCACGCTGGGAAACCGGATCGGGTAGCCGTATTCCACGAACCAGTCGTTGGTGATGCGCGTCTCTCCTCCCACCATGACCGAGATGTCGGCGCTGGTGCCGCCCATGTCGAGCCCCACGGCGTTCTCGTACCCGGCCAGTTTCGCCAGATGTCCACAGGCGATCGCGCCCGCGGCGAGCCCTGAGGAGGCCAGCCTGCCGGCGAACCTCTCCACCACGTCGGCGGTCATCACGCCGCCGCCGGAGTGCAGGAGCAGCACGTCTCCCCTGTAGCCGCCATCCCGCATCCGGTCGGCGAGTCGCTTGGCGTAGCTCCCGACGAGCGGTGAGAGGACAGCGTTGGCTATGGTGGTGGAGAAACGTTCATGCTCGAATATTTCCGGCAGGACCTCGCTGGAGGTGGAGATGGAAACGTCGGAGAGTTCCGCTTCCAGAATACGTCGCACCTGTTGTTCGTGGGAGGGATTGGCGTAGGAGTTGACCAAACAGACGGCTACCGTCTTGATTCCCCTCTTCTGTATGAGCCTGGCTACCTTTCTGACCTCGCCTTCGTTCACGGGTTCAAGCTCTCTGCCCGCAAAATCGACTCTTTCAGAGATCTCGAAGCGGTCTCGACGCCGAATGTAGGGTGGGGAGACGTCTTTGTAAGCATCCCAGAGATCCTGTTTGGTCCCGCGGCGGATCTCTATGACGTCCCGAAAGCCTTTGGTGGTGATCATCGCCGCTCTCGGAAAGTTCCTCTGTATGAGAGCGTTGGTCGCTACGGTGGTGCCGTGTGAAAAGAACTCTAGCTCCGCGAGCGAGACACCCACTTCTTTTATTCCCTCAAAAACGGCGTCTATGGTATCTTTCGTGGAGGAGACTTTGCCGACCCGTATGCTTTTCTTCTCTTCGTCGAAGAGGCAGACATCAGTAAAGGTGCCCCCGATATCCACCGCAAGACGCAACACTTTTACCCCCTCAAGGTGCTCTTGTTGTTGGTCAGATATTTCATTTTCTCTTCCGGAACCCCATGCTTTCTGTAATAGCTGGGAAATCTCAGTTCCAGAGGAACAAAGTCCACATCGTAGCCGAAAGCCCTGGGCCCCCAAACGTCTAATGCCTCCCTGGTGCGCATCATCTCTGGCGTTGGAATGCCAACAGCTGTTATCCGCTGTCCGTAACGCAGCCGTTCCGTGGTTACGGCCGTGGCCTTCTCGCTGTCCAGGAGACAAATGAGATCCGGCACGCTCGCTACTATCTCTCCATCTCTGAGGGCCACAAGATTCTCGTTCTGAAATCGCACGGTAAACTGCGAGCCGCGGCATTCCCCGAGCCCACTCATAACGGCTTGACCAACCGCAAACCCCGCCCGTGTACGGCGCTCGACGTCCACAACTTTTCCCTCAAACAGAGGGATGCCCTGCCCATAGATGGTATGTCGGGTGGCTGCGCATACGGCCTCAATGGGGTGAACACCAGCCTTTCGCGCTCCGACCACCGCCTGTCCGAGGGCGATGCCCATGGAGATCGTCCCACGGACAGCCGTACGTTTGAAATCTGCTCCGCTCATTGGGTAATCGACCAACATCGCGTGTCCGCCCATGCGTATCGTGACCCCCCGAGCGATCCACTCGAGCTGGTAATTGTCCGGTGTCTCTACGGTAACGAAGGCACCGCGCTCGTCGGCGACGACGGCCGGCGTGCCAGAGATGCCGTAGACATGGAAGGTCTCCATCTGCAACTCTGGAAAGGCTCTACCCATTCCGTCACCGTCGACGACGGGCAAATGAGCTCTGGCCGCGGTTACGAAGGGGATCTGGGAATTTACCCCGCCACACTCGATGGGTGAGGTGGCGTCAGCCCTGCGGCGCAGCCGGCGCTCCTCTGTCCTGAGCGCTCTTACGGCTTCCATTCCCTCAGGGATCTTCTCGATCATAACGGTGGGTGCCCCCATCATGGCAGTGGGAAGAACGAGAGCATTGTCGGCCAGCTCGTCGACTTGGAGCAGGGTTACAGGCCCTTCCTCTTCGATCGCCTGCTGGGCCATGATCTTCCCGATGAGGGGGTCTCCCCCACCGCCGGTGCCCAGGATGGCGGCACCGATAGCCAGGTATTCGAGATCCTGCGGGGTGATCTCCCTCACGCATCCTCCCGATAGCTCTTGAGGCGACCGGCAGCCTTGATCTTTATTCTCACGGCGTTCCCAGGAAGATAGGCTAGGGGGACCTCTTCCACCTCGACGATCTCAAGGCTTTCTTCGTCTGCTCCGGCGCGTACGGCTTCCTCGAAGGCAGTCTTCCTGGCCTCGTCCATCACATCGTCTCTTGAACGATTATCCAAAGAGAACACCCGATCTATGGTTCCTGACGCCTGGGCGATCGCGGCTCCAACCGCGTTGGCGACCTCGAAGTGGGGTGGCTTGTGGAGCTTGGATACTCCGGGGAGCTTTTCGGGCAGGAGTATGCTCCCGCCACCGACGGCTACCACCGGCACATCCCGGGAACTGGTCTTCATCCTGTCGATGGCTTCCTCGAACATTTCCTCGGCGCGGCAGTATGCCGCCTCGATGACATTCTGTTCGACACGGATTTTCCTGCGGTCTCCGATCTCAGCCATGCCTCTCGAGACCGCCACATCGGTCATGGTCAGAGTGTCCCCCCCGAAACAGAGAGCTTTCTTGGTGATGGCGTATCCCACGCTCTCCGGCCCAACATGTACCTCGTCATCTGGTCCGTCGCTGACTAACCTAACGATGGAACCTCCGCCGAGCCCGATGGATAGGAGGTCCGGCATACGGAAGTTCGTCTGGACGCCCCCTATCTCCACTGCTATCGCCGACTCACGGGGGAAACCTGAGGAGAGCACACCGACATCCGTAGATGTACCTCCAACGTCTACGACCACCGCATCATCCAACCCGGAGAGAAAGGCTGCCCCCCGGATGCTGTTCGTCGGGCCGCAAGCCACGGTGAGGATGGGGTATCGGAGGGCGTAATCGATGGTCATCAGGGTTCCGTCATTCTGGGAGAGAAAGAGCTGGGCTTCGATGCCGAGACGTCTCAGAGCATTTTCGAAGGCTCTAACTACCCTGAGAGCGACCTGTGTTACGGCGGCATTGAGGATGGTTGCGTTCTCGCGCTCCAAAAGCCCGATGCTCCCGATCTCGGAGGAGATGGAGACTGGTATCCCCTCCCCTACCTCCTCGGTTATGATCTCGGCCGTCCTGCGTTCATCGTCGCTTTTGACCGGCGAGAAGACAGAAGAGACGGCGAAGGCCTCCACCCGTCCCCTCATCTTCCTCACTGCCTCACGCACGGCTGCCTCGTCGAAGACAGAGATCGGTCTCCCATCGTATTCCACACCACCGGGGAGGATTGCGGCGGGTCCCTCTATGGAGGTCCTCAGATCCTGTGGCCAAGCCGCGAGTGGACGTATGGCCCTGGTAGCAGGCGCTCCCAACCTCAGGATGCCGACCCTCGCTAATCCCCGGCGCTCGATTATCGCGTTGGTCACCTGCGTGGTGCCGAGCATGGCGTGAGTTATCTGCCCAGGGTCTACTCCAGAGTGCTGCATCACCTCCGAGACAACCTTCTCTATACTGGATACGATGTCTTCTGAGTTCGGGGTCTTTCCTTTGGCGAGAACCCGGTCTGCACTATCCAGGATGACTGCATCGGTATTCGTGCCCCCGACGTCGATACCCAGCCGCATCAGGTGTCACACCTCCTCCAGCGGTCTGTACTCAAACGGGTAACCGAAGTACTCGGGTCCTACGAGTTTGAGGGCTTCCTGCTCGCGCCAGATCGGCATGCAGGGGATGCCAACAACCTCTACCCTCTGCCCATAGGATAGTCCTTCAGTGGTGATCGGAGAGCCGCTGTCGGCATCGAGTACTACTATGAGGTCCGGCACGGTGGCGACCGGCGATCCATCTCGCAGGGCCAAGAGATGCTCGTTTTGAAACTCGAGTGAGAGTGAGGAGCCCACATATTCCATTAGACCCTTGATCCTCGCCGTACCACGGGCGAACCCGCCGATAATTCTCCGCAAGACATCCACGACTTTACCCCGGAACAGAAGTTTGCCAGAGGTTGTCCCAAGCAGAGCCTCAAGAGTATTGAACCCCCGTTCGCGCGCGCTGCGTATGCTCTCCCCTATCTCCACGGCCCGGCTCATGGTGCCGGGCACTACCGCACGGACGGCTTCTGTGCTGGTCATGGGGTAGAGAGATATTATTGAAGAACCGCCCATCGCCACAGTGGCGGTACGGCTGAGTCGTTCGGTCCAAGCATTGTCCACCGTCTCGATTATCTCCAGGTTACCTTTCTCGTCGGCGAGCGCCATCGGGGTGGCTGAAATCCCCCTCACGCTCATCGAGCACATCGGGATCTCCGGGAAAGCCCGCCCCATGCCATCGGCATCGAGCAAGGGTAATCCGAGTTCGGCGGCAGCCACGATCGGGATGGTGGAGTTGACTCCTCCTGCCTCGGCGGACATCAGCGCGCTGGCTTTCCTCCCAAGCCTACTCTCGACGGCTCTCACCACTCTCGTCAACTCGGCTCCGTTCGGTATCTTCTCAATTAGCACGGTAGGTGCACCCATCATCGCCACAGGCAGCACCAGGCCGTCACCTTCAAGCTCATCGAGCGTCAGGAGCTTTACTGAACCATATTCCTCGATGGCTTGGCCGGCCATCAGCTTCCCTAGGTAGGGATCCCCTCCGCCTCCCGCTCCTAGTATGGTGGCTCCGGTTGCAAGGTTTTCGAGGTTTTTTAGGTCTATTTGCGTGCCCAATCTCTATCTACCTCAGCGGATAGTGGAAGTCTCGCTGAATTCGACGTAGGGACGATTCTGCAGTGCTGCGATCACCCTCATCAGCACGTAGTATGAAAGCGCGGCACAGAGCAGCGAGTTAAGCGCAGGGATGCCGAATCTTTCCTCCGAGAAATATCCCACAGCCGAGGCAGCGAACCAAGCAACGATGGTAATGGGGTTCAGCTTCTCCTGGCGGGCAGGCAAGGACCCGGCGCGGCCGCTCTCGGCGAGCCTGTTCCGGTGCCGCTGCAGCACGAAGTAGTCGACGACCATGATCCCTGCGATGGGAGGTACGGCGAGCCCCAAGAGGGTGAGAAACCCTTGGAAATGCTCGAGTATGCCCGCTGCAGAGAGCACGGTGCCGAAGAGCCCAACCGCTATGGTTATAGCAGCCCGGTTAAAACGCTTGGCGAAGACGGAGTCGATGAAGTTTGCCAAGCCCAGCGAAGACGAATATAGATTCCAGTCGTTGATCTTTAAAGTTCCGGCTATGAGGACCAGCGTGCCGATCACGCCGCTGGTTGAGGTAACGATGGTTATAACATTCTCGCTCTTTACCGCGTGCGCTAAGAGTACCCCGATCAGACCTATCGTGTATTCACCAAGAGTGATCCCCAGCACGGTCTGTTTAATTACGTCGGCCGCTGAGCGATTAAATCGCGTCATGTCCGGGGTGATCACCGCCCCGACGATGAAGCCACCTGCGACGATCGTGGTAGCTGCGGCTAGGCTGAGCTCTTTGCCCGGAGCAGGCGAGGTGACAAGCTCTCCCAGGGGGTATTTCTGCAACGCGCTGAAGATAGAGTAGCCGGCGAGTAGAAGAAAGGCTGGTACCGTAATATATGCTACCCAAGCCATGGACAGGAACCCGTAGACGACGACCAACGTAACGGCCAGCCCCGTAACGATCGACCAGACCCAGATGGGTAAGCCGCCCACAAGCGAATGCAGGCCCTCCGCGAACACGGCGTTCTGCACCCCGAACCAGCCGATCAGGCTAACGGCAAAGACAAGTCCTATCAGGCTCGATCCGTAACGGCCGAAGCCGGCCCAACGGGCGAGCACGGAGGTGCTCAATCCCTCTCGCTGACCGGCGATGCCGGTAAAGATAGCCACTATCTCCAGGATTATGGCGCCCAGAGTCAGCGCCCAAAATGCGGACCAGAAGCTCATGCCATATCCGAGCGTAGCACCCAGCAGGAATTGCGAGAGTGCCGAGAGCTGACCGAAGCGCTGTACCGCCACGGTGAACCACGAGTATCGCTCAGAAGCTGGTACCCGAGAGAGTGAATGATCATCATGACCTATCTTTTCAGCATCAGCCACCGCAACCTCCTCTAAAAGCTGCTCACCATACTACATCTCTTTAGCTGGCTTCTACAGATACTCATGCACTCTTTCATTACCATGCTCCCTTTATCTCCGCTTACCCGCCGTCCATCGCACCTCTGGATTTCGTTGCCGCTTACTTTTGTATTTCGTACCAACACACAAAACCTACAGAAGCGACTCTGGATATTCTTCGGCCTCAAAGACAAAAACCACAAGATAAGAGCTTAAAGAGCTTGGACTCTTGTACGAGTCTAGGTGTAGAGCGTGAGATCTCTGAACCTTTCCGCGTACCAGATCAGAAGATGTGCTCGATAGAATCCTCATACATCCCATGCGCGCGTTCTCCATGATTTTCACCAGCAACTCTGATCCTCTGACAATCTTTTGTTCATCGTAACCTTGAACGGGTAGCTAGTGCCGCTAGTACCTCTTACGATGACAAATTCCTGCTATGCCACTCCTCGTAGCAGTTTAAATATCAATGGGGCTGGCGGTACGGTCAAGGATGCAGATGTGGTATCCGTAAACACCGGCAGCATTCTACCGGCATGATCAGTAAGCTTATCACCATCCTTTCTGCGAGGGATCCTCCGAGAGGATCCCTCGTACACGTTCTCCTCCACGGCACCCGGGGTCCTGTAAACAAATTTGAGGCTCCCTGTACCGTCCATCTCAGGCATATCCCGCAGGAGTATGGTTTCAGTGCCAATCATCCCTTACGCTTCCTGGCTTGCTTTCTACTCCTGTTCCCAGCCAGCTCCTCACGCTTGCGAGCTGTAGCCGCAGGGTCAACTTTGAGATCGGGGCCGATTACCACACCATAATCGCGCTCAGCGCCTTCACGTGTGACATAACCTGCGAGAACATCTCTAAGAACAGCCTGAGAGTCTCTCGTGAGTGGATCACCGTATCCCCCGCCACCTCCTGTATGTACGGTAAGTGTATCACCGGCCCTGCAAGGCATCTTGTTCACCTTGAGCATCTGTTGCTCGGAACCATTCGACCTAACCTTCACCACTGGGCCTGCGGCATCCCTGGCTCCCAAAAGGCCCCATGCCGGCGTCCTTGAACGCTCGAACCAAAGATAAAGGTTGCAATCCGTTCCAAGCTCGTATTCCCGGTAGAGACCGCACCCTCCCCGAAACTCACCGGGGCCCCCAGAGTCTGGCCTGAAACCATACCTTTTGATCTGCACAGGGTATTTAGTTTCGAACACCTCGACTGGCATGTCCTTGAGCCCGCCGTTTACATTGTTTATCAGGCCGTCTTGGCCATCTCCACCTTCAAATGCGCCCCACCCCCAGGGTTTGCCTCAAGTGTTAGAAAGGGAGCACTACCCTTTCTCGGGTCGAGACCAGACAGCTGCACGATCATCGAGTCTCCATAGTGAGCGCCTGCCACAGCGCTAGGCATCGCCGGTGCAAGAGCCTTGACTATGAGATCAATGAGAAGACCTACAGCAAGTTTCACAGTAGCTGACCCGCATCTTGCTGGTAGCCAGCATGTTCGAAAAACCCACGAGCATCTTGGGAGTTGACTGCCGAGAGCGCCTTGCCCAACGCTTCTATGAGCGCCTCTTTACCGCGGGCTGCCGCTCGGCGCAGGATCGCCTTGATCTTGGCAAAAGCCTCCTCAATGGGGTTGTAGTCGGGGGAATAGGCCGGCAGATAGAGCAACTCGCAGCCCTGCTCCTCAATCAGCTCCCTGATCCTCTTTGGTCTGTGGGCTAAGAGGTTGTCCATCACCACAATCTATCCCGTACTACGCAGGCTCTGCACCAACATCTTCTCCAAGCAGGTCTCGAAAACCCTGGCGGTGGTCGCCCCTTCCACGGCCAGAGACGGTCCTATACCTTCTATGCTCATGCTGGAGAGAAGCGTCGTGTTTGGCCCGCGAGTGCGAGGGACCGACAGACGCAACCGCTCACCTTTCAGGGCATAGCCGTAGAGTGGAGCCAGCGAAGTGTGGACCCCGCATTCATCCACGAAAACCAGCGACTCGGGCTTTACTACCGCAGCCACCATCACCCTCCAAGCTGCCCTTTGGAACCCATCACGCTCGGTGGTGACTCCTCCCCCTTTTTCTGGTGTAACCGATGCGAGCTATGGCACGGCACATGGGGTAGAGCGACTCACCGAGAGTCCCGCGACGGCTTCGATGTACTCGCAGCGGTCCCGGAGGGTGAGGTAGGGGTGTTCTCGGAGGTTATCTTCGAGCAGCTTCTGCGCCCTCTCGTCCAGCTTCGGAGCAGATCCGGGCCTCTTCTTCGGGGCCAGGGATTCTCCCCGCTCGGCCTTTTTCACGTAGCGTTTGACGGAGGAGAGCGAGACGGAGAAGGTACGGGCCGCCTTTAAGCTTTGGACATGCCGCCTTCCACGGCGGAGACTACCCTTCGTCTAAGGTCTTCGGAGTAACCGTTCATGCAACCATACTCTCACCGGTTCACTATTGCTGCAACGTGCTGTAGCACTATCCTGTGCGGTGAGGGATCGCCGAAAGCCACGCTCTGCGGGAATCTATCTGGGTTGATTCCCCTGCAACGAAACAGTTCCTCGGCGAGTGCCCGATCAACGCCCATGGGCGGGCCCGCCCCCACCTAGACCGCTACCATCCCGGCGAGCGAATGCCTGAGAAACTGCGCCCGGGAGATCCCCGCTCCCTTCTCCGCACCATTCGATGCCATCTCCGCCTTCTCTCGATCCCGTGTACCTGTGGGAGCAGTGTATTCACGATCCCTCCAGGGCATGTTTAAAAGAAGCGCAAACCGGCGTAAATTGCCGGTGCAACGCAGCTCCGGCAGTACGGCGCAACCGTGGCTGGACGGGTTCTCTCTGAGAAGGATGTCTTTACGGTGCTTTGCCAGACCCTGCTCTCTTTACGGACGTATTTAGATGACCGGCTTCTGCGGAGATGCTGACATTCAGCAGCTTCTCGTAGAGCTTTGTGATGGCGCCGGTGTCTTCATCCCCGTAGCCGGCTGACCTGACCAGACTGTTGAGGGATCTGATGGTGTTGCCGAGGACGAGCGATCCTCCCGCTTCTTCGATCATCTTCATAGCCAGGGAGTTGTCCTTGCACAGTAACTCAACCGTGAACACGGGAGAAAAATCCCTGTCGAGGATCTTCTCACCTAGCTCGCGGAACAGGGGGCTCATGGTGGCGGCTCTGCTCTCCGATATGATCTCGTAGAGGGTGCGAGGGGAAACCCCGATCAGGGCGGCGGCCGCGAACATCTCGGCGGTGGCTACGTTGATAGCCCCGAACATCAGGCTGTTGAGCAGTTTTATGGCGTTCCCCGTTCCTGCCTCACCCACGTGGTATATGCGTGACGCGATGGTCTCGAGGACTGGCCGTGCGGCTTCAAAGGCGCTGCGTTCTCCGCCTACGGGCAGGGTCCACTCCCCGCAGGCATCCGGCCTGCCCAGCACGGGCGCATCCAGGTAGGCGACCCCGGTCGCCGCAGCATCGGTTGCGAGACGACGGGTTGTGGCGGGATCTACCGTGGAGGTGTCGACGATCACCAAGTTCCGGGTGGGTAAAGAGAGGAGACCCGATTCACCGCCGACCGCATCAAAGACCTCCTGCGGGGAAGGCAACGACATCAGGACCACCTCTGCGGCAGCTCCGACTTCGGCGCTGGAATCCTCCGGGATCGCGCCCATTTCGACGATGCGATCGACGGCGGAGCCGGATACGTCGTAGACGGTCACCGTGTGCCCCGCCTCCAGGAGCGCGCGGACCATTCCACTCCCCATCTTCCCCAATCCGATAACCCCTACCTGCATCCGGGTCATCCTCCAATCTCTTGCGTTTCTTTTCCTGGACCGCCGTGGTCGTCGTTCCACAGAGCCCGGCCCTGAGCCGGTTATGCGGGTCTCAAGCTCGACTGCTCACGTGGACTTGTGGCTTGGAGAGTTCCGGTATGACGAGCATTCTTGGAGCTTTGCCCACATGGCGTGTGGCGTACCTCAGGGCCTCTTCGAAAGTGCGTGTCGGTATGCAACCCACACCTCTGGCGCACTCTGGTTCCTCGGCGCCGGCTATGTAGATGGCCCGGGCACGTTCCAAGGCGATCCCTCCCATGTAGAGCATTGAGAAGGCGTGGTAGGGATGGTAGCCGTAGGCGTGCCTGAACCTGCTGATGTACTCCTCGCGCATGCAGAGATCTTCCTCGTATTTCTGCATCTCATCCACGGTCGCGCAACGCTGGAACAGTTCGTAAGTCTCCCTGTAGGAAGGGAACCACTCGTCGTTGAACCACCCGTCGCAGACCGATGCGCAGATGACCACGGGGTTGGGTATGAGCGCGTCCGCGTTGCGGACGATCGAGGAGCCGATGGCCTGCAGCATGAGTATGGGGTTGGAACCCATACCGGGACCGTAGTGAAAGGAACGTGGCATACCCAGGACCAGGACGTCCGCCTTCTCCTTCTCTAAGGTTACCTCGGTCCTTCTCCCGGCAACCGGCCAACTGGCCTTCTCGACTTCCTCGGCCCTTCCGGCGAAAACCGCTATCTGCCGGGATCGACCGTCGAGTACGGCGTCCACCATGAAGAAGGGGGCCTTCATGTTCTCCTCAATCTTCCGGCCTATCTCGGTTAGCTGGTGCCGAAAGTGGCTCCTCGTCGATGCCGGGGTGAAGTCTTCCCGGTGCATGGTCTTAGGGGTGTGGTGGCAGCGGATCGAACGCCAGCTCGTCAGGCCTGTACAGGGCATCTTGTACCCACCGGAATACCCGCCGTACGGGTTCCCCAGGGTGTGGCCGAGCGTGACGACGAGATCAGCCTCGAGTATCGCACGGTTGATTTCAACCACATCTCCCCGGTCCGTCTCCCCGAGTCGGACGATCTCCCGTGGGTCCTCGGGGTCGTGGTTCACCAGTTTCTCGCCCCGGAAGCGGGTGGCGATCCTGGGGCCGAGGTAAGACTCGAACTCTTCGTAGGTGTTCTTGCGATGCAATCCGATCGCGCAGATCAGCCTGATGTCCCGTTCGTCTACACTGGCTTCAGCGAGTTCCTCCAGAATCAGCGGTATCGACACACGTCGGTGGGCGGTGGTGTGGGCACCACCCTTCACCCGATCCGGAAAGGCTATGACGACCTTCGAGCCCGGGCCCACAAGTTCCCTTATGGGTGGACATCCTAGGGGTTCCGAGAGAGCGTTGCGGGTGGCTTCCACGGGATCTTCCAGAGGTTCCGGCTCCGGGAAATCTTCACCCGGTCTTGCGATTAGTGCGTTTTCTGGGACATCGACGTCCATCCAGGAGTCCCCATACTCTAGCCTGACGCGCTTCACCCCTCGTCTCCCTTCGACCCGTCCCCGGTTGTACTGTTCAGGGGTGGCAGCCCGGCCTGTGTGCGGGCGTGATCGATCAGCCTGCGCATGCCATCCTCCATCCTGAAAGCCGGGCGAAACCCGATCTCTTCCTGCAATGCTGTGTCGTCCAGCTCCCATGCCACGCCGAATTCCCCCGGCTGGTAGGTTATGCGTGCGGAAGGTATAAGCCTCTTTACATATTCGCCCGCCTCCCTGACGGACCTTCTGTCGAACTGCGTGTTGAACACCGCCCGCACGGTCCTCGGCGAGTCGACGCAGCGTACGAGCAGGTGGGCGACGTCCTCAACGTACTGCCAGTCCACAACGTCATCGCCGAAAGGCACGTTGGCCGCTTCCCCCAGGGCGGGTTTGACGAGTTCGTTGACGAAGGCACTCGCTCCCCGGATGCGTCCAGGACCGTAAACCACCGTGAACCTCAACCCCAGCGCATCTATCCCCCAACGCCGGATGTAATCCGCTGTCAGGTGCTCGTCGAATGACTTGGTCGCTCCGTACAGGTTGGCCGGATGGTGGGGAGCGTCGTCGGGCAGCGGTCGCTCGGGGTGAAATTGCCGGCTGCCGAAGACCACCGCCGAACTGGCCCACACGACCTTCTTCAGACCGAACAGGCGTGCTGCCTCCAAGACGTTCGTTTGTCCTTGGATGTTTACCCGGATCGCGAGCGGTGGGTTCTCGCTGCAGGCGGGGTGCAGCAGGGAGGCTAGGTGGATCACCCTTTCCACCCCATGCTTCTGGATGACGTGCGCCAGGTCCCGCAGAGAAGACACGTCTCCCCTCTCGAAAGAGATCCTGGAGATCTCCTCCGGCGTGAGCACGGTATGGATGACGTTGGACGGCAGGGGGTCCAGCGTGATGACCCTCCGGTCCGACCCGAGCAGCACCCGTGCTACATACGCACCGATGAATCCGGCTCCGCCGGTGATCAGAACCGACAAGCTGTATGCCTCCTTCCGCCGGTCGCGGATCCCACCCCGCCTACTCGCCCGGGGTCACGGCCTCGGGCCTGCCCGGTGTGGACGTCAACCCTCCCTCCACCTCGCTCTCCTTGCCGACGGGCTCCCAGCGTATCACCAGCAGGAAGATCAGCATGATGAGGGGGATGGCCGCCAGGTAGAGGATGGTGTGGCTCAGCCCCGCGGCTGCGAGTACGAGTGGGAACACGTAGAAGCCTAGCATACTACCTACCCTCGACATCGCCTCTGCCCATCCCGTTCCCACTCCCCGGAACTCCGTGGGATACGACATGGCGGCCATCGTCTTGCCCTGTGACCCCTGCCCGAAAGAGTGGGCGAGGATGAAGATGCCCAGAAGCAGACCCTCCAGGTACACGGAGATGGATCCACGCGTGGTCCCCGCGACGACCAAGCTTGCCGCTGCCACCGAGCAACCGATGACGGCAAGTCTCCAGACACCCAGCCTGCGGGTGAGAAACGCCTGCGTTCCACCGCCGAGGATACCGAAGAGGTTTATCACGGTCGTTCCCAGGATGGCGTAGAGCAGGCCCTTGCCCAAGATCAGAGCGGATATGGTCGGGAGGTAGAACCCCACCGCGTAATACTCCATGCTCTGTAGACCGGAGATGATCGAAGCCAGCGCTGTCCTAGCCCTGTATCCTGGCTGGAATATTGCCCCGAACCTTATGCGGCTCGGGCGCATGGACTCTTCCTCGGAGGGTTCCACCTCCACTCTGACATCGTAGTTCTTCTGGAGGATCCTGCCGGCCTCGCTCAGACCGAGATGATGTGCGGCCCACATCGGGCTCTCGTCCGCGTAGCGGAATCTCAACGCGAGGACCAC
The DNA here is from genome assembly GCF_028617075.1 of Rubrobacter calidifluminis. Classification (NCBI taxonomy): domain Bacteria; kingdom Bacillati; phylum Actinomycetota; class Rubrobacteria; order Rubrobacterales; family Rubrobacteraceae; genus Rubrobacter; species Rubrobacter calidifluminis. Next base: position 16,909 of record NZ_JAQKGV010000019.1, read on the forward strand.
CAGCGCCGGCACGGCACCGAATCCCACGGCCCAGCGCCACAGCTCGCCGCCCGCGCCGGCGAGGAACATCACAAGCGCGACCAGCCCCGTGCAGACCGTCGCGCAGTACCACATCATCTGCCAGAAGTTTACGTACTTGCCCTTGTCGCGGGAGTTGGTGAACTCAGCGACGAAGCTCAGAGACGCGGGCATATCGAGGCCGACCCCCACTCCGAGGCAGAACCTGAAGAAGAGCAGCCACCCCAGGTTCGGCGAGAGCGCTGCGCCCAGGGCCGCCACGACGAACAGGAACAGGTCTATGGTGAACAGCTTGTAGCGACCTACCCTCTCGACCAGATATCCTCCGAACAGCGCGCCGATCAGCGCCCCGAACGCCATGATCGCCGTGACGGTACCCAGCTGGAAGGCGCTCAGAGAGAGCTCCTTCTGGAGTGAATCGACGCCGAACCCCAGGCTCGTGAAGTCGTAAGCGTCGATAAAAATGCCTCCCAGGGCCACGAACGCCAGTATCCGCGCCCTGCGGCTTCCGCTCGGGTGCGAGTTGACGTAGTTGATTATGTCCCGTTTGGAGCGTACGGTCAGGGTTTCCATTTCGTTTCCTCACCAGAGCCGATTTTGCTAGCCACTCGAAAGGCTCGAAGAATCATCAGGGTTTTCCCTATGCAAGCCTGTTACCCTCCTTCCTCGGTTACACCATCCACGCGCAACTCCACGTTCGTGCTCTGCTCCAGGAGCTTTACCAGGGCTCCCCAGTCCTCCCCGCCGAGTCCTGAGGCTTGGCCCTCCACGTAGCGCTGAAACGCCTGCCCGATGACCGGGAGCGGGACCCGACGTCGGGCGGCGGCCTCTAGGCCAATCTTCATGTCCTTGGCCTCCAGGTCTATGGAGAACCCAGGCTCGAAATCGCGCGCCACCACCCTGCGGGCGAACGTGTTGCGCAGATGGTAGCAGTCCGCCCCGGCGCTAGAGAGTGCCTTTATCAGCAGCTCGAGAGGTGCGCCGGCCCTGACTCCGAGGACCAGCCCCTCGGCGACGGCCTCGAGGATTGTGCCTGAGACCAAGTTGTTGACCATCTTTATGGTGGAGGCGACCCCGAGATCTCCGCAGAAAGTGATCTCGGAAGCCACGCACCTGAGAAGAGGCTCGACCTGCACGTATGTCTCTTCGTTCCCCGCGACCATCAGGGAGAGGGTGCCCTCCGCAGCCTCCCTTGAACTTTTGCCCATCGGGGCGTCCAGCAGACAAACCCCGTGCGCCTCCAGGTGGTCTCCGAGAGAGACCACAGCATCGGGTCCGATGGTACCCAGGTTCACCACGACGTCGCCCTGCTTGAGTGAGCCGACGAGGCCATCGTCGCCGAAGACCGCCTCGTGCGTGATCTCCGCGTCGGGCAGGATCAAGAGGAAGATCTTGCAGTCCTTCGGGAAACCGCTCGGGGATCCCACCGGACGACCTCCTGCTTTGGAGAGTAACTGCAGCCGCTCCCGCCGGACGTCGTGACCGTACACTTGGTTGCCTTTCTTCGCGAGCCTTCCGGCTATAGGGAGTCCCATCGTGCCGAGCCCCACCACAGCCACGCAGCCCGCGTACTGCCCTCCGGTCAGCATATGTCTCTCCTAATCCGGATGTGGATTTCCTATGAACCGAAGATCGCGCGTAGCAATATACTGGTATTCAAGGAATTCCTCCAATCCCTCGTGCCCTCCTTCGCGTCCGATCCCGCTGTCCTTCACCCCGCCCATCGGGACGTTGGCCGCGCTCGCGAGCCCCTCGTTGACGCCCGCTATACCGACCTCGAGGCTCGAGGCTACACGCAGAGCTTTCGTCTCATCGTGAGAGAATACGTAGGCTGCTAGTCCGAGAGGGTTCTGTTTCAGATGACCGATGAGCTCCGACAGATCAGAGAACCCCACCACCAGCGCCAGAGGCCCGAAGATCTCGGTCCGTAGCAGGTGCTGATCTGTGTCGCGGTAATCGCGAGAGACGAGCAGCTCCGCCGGGAAAAAGCACTCTGGATAGATGCCATCCTGCCGAGATGGCATCCGCGCTGCCGCCACCCGCGCGAATCCTCTCTCGAGAGCACGGTCGCGGATCTCTTCCACCGCCCGGCGCCGCTCTACGTTTATGAGAGGGCCAAGCGTGGTCTCTTCCCGCAGGGGGTCTCCCAGCCGCAAGTCGTTTATCCGCTCGCCAAGGCCGGAGATAAACTCCTCGTAGCATCTGTCGTGTACGTAGAAGACGTTGGCCGCGACGCAGGATTGCCCACAGTTGCGGAACTTGCTCACCATGGCCTGCTCGACGGCGAGCCCGAGATCTGCATCCTCAAGCACGATGAACGGCGCACAGCCCCCAAGCTCAAGTGCCAGACGCTTGGTAGTCGCCGCAGACCTCTCGTAGAGCTTCTTCCCTACGCTGGTGGAACCTGTGAAGCTCAGAACCCTGACCCGCGGATCCTCTAGCATAGGGCGCGTGATCTCCTCCGCCGGCCCAGTCAGCAGGTTAGCCACTCCTTCCGGAAAACCTGCTTCTTCCAAACACCCGAAGAGTTTCACGACGGAGTTAGGCGCCTCCTCGCTGGGGCGAGCAACAACGGTGCAGCCGGCCGCTAGGGCCGGGGCGATCTTGCGCGCCTGGATTGAGACGGGAAAGTTCCACGGGGTGAGGCACGCGGCCACCCCGGCCGGCTTTCGCAGTATCATCTGGGGGCCTCCATCTCGGCCTTCCACGCAGGTGAACCGCTGAAGCCGCCGGGCCTCCCCGGAAAACCATCGGAAGTAGTCGGCAGCGAAGTGCACCTCGCCCACCGCTTCTCCGAGCAACTTTCCACTCTCGAGTGCGAGTACCTCTCCTATCACCTCCGCCCGCTCGACGAGCAGCCGACTCACGCGCTCAAGAATCCGTGCACGCTCGAACGCCGGTGTCTTCCGCCAGCGGTCCAGCGCGCCGGCCGCCGCTTCCACGGCCTCTTTTGCATCCTCCTCGTCTGCCAGTGCCTGACGGGATATTACCTCTCCGGTAGCGGGATTCATCACCTCGAATGATGACGACCTCGTCCGCCATACACCCCCGATGAACATCGGGGCCGCTTCTATGCCTCCCAGTACCGAGGTACGGCGTTCGCCTCTCTCTGAGCTCATTGGTTGACCACCTCCGCTGCACGCTCGTCCTGCACCAATCTCATCTGGCGTATCGGGGTGAGGAAGAACACCACGCAGAGGATCGCACCCAGCATCGTGACCCCACAAAGCGACAGCGCCGCTGCGAACCCGAAGTACTCCGCTACCACGCCCGTGAGGGCGGGTGCGACGATCGAGGCCAGCGCTCCCGCGGTGTTCATTATCCCACCGAGCGATCCTGCCGCTCCGCCCGGCGCCAAATCCTGGGGCACCGACCACAGGATGGCCGTGGATGCCGACTCTGCGGCCATCGCGAGGACGAGCAGCCAGGCTGCCGTCGTCGCCGAATGCGCGAACGCGGCTCCTACGACCGATATCGCTACCAGCTGCGAAACCACGAGGATGCTCTTCTTGACCCGATTCAGGTTGTAACCCCTGCCGATGAGCCTGTCGCTGAGCATGCCTACCAGCGGCTGCGCCAACACGCCGGCTATCCAGGGCATCGTCGCGTAGAACGCTACGCTGCCCAGGTTCATGTGGCGTGCTTCGATCAGGTACCCTGGCAACCAGGTGAGATATAGATAGTAGACGTAGTCCTGGAAGAACTTGATGAACACGATCGCCCAGGTGTTCCGGCGCTGCAGGAGCAGACGTAGCCTCACACCACCCCCCGATTTCGCCAGGACGTCTTCCCTGGTAGCAGGACGCCGTTCACGAAAGCTGAACATCCAGAGCGCTACCCACGCTAGGCTGGCCAGACCGGTCACGACGAAGGCTATATGCCAGTCCGGATCGGCCCGCGAGCCGAACCAGACCATCAGTCCTAGCATTATCCCAGGAGTCAGCGCGTACCCCAGCCGTAAACCGGAGAGGTAGACGCCTGTCGCCGTACCACGCCGCTCTGGTCTGAAATTCTCCGTGACGACCTTAGTCGCCGCAGGGAAGTTCGCCGCTTCCCCGGCACCCACGATCAGCCTGCTGAAGAGCAGCGTGACCGGAGTCCTCGCGAAACCGGTGAGCATCGAACCTAGCGACCAGATGGCTGCTGCGGCCCCATACACTCGCTTCGCTCCCAGCCGATCGCAGAGATACCCGGCCGGAAGATTGAATAGCAGATAGGTCCAGCCAAAGGCGGAGAGTATGACGCCCATCGCAGCCTTGCTCATATGCAGATCTCCAGCGATGAAGGTGTTGGCTGTAGAGATGCTGCCCCGGTCGATCGCATTGATCAGCGTGCCTGAGAAAAGCAGAAAAATGATCCAGATCTGCCATTTCGAATGTCCGGCAAAGACCTTCCGGAAACTTCTCAACCGTTCGCCTCCTCAATACCAGCCTGCTCCCACGAAGGAATAATCTACTATATAAGTAGACTTTGTGCGTTTGTGTGTGGACCTGGAGGTGTCTCTCCCAATCATGTTACCCTCAACACCGCGTATTGGTATTACGTTATACTATAGCTGTGAAAGCGAGAAAACAAGAAGGAGATTCGAGAGTGCACAAGTTCCTGATCCACAAACGCGGGGATCACGTCGGGGTTACCATCTCGGATGTAGAAGCTGGAGAGAGGGTGATCGGGATATTTATGGACGACGATTCAAAGATCGAAGTGGTGGCCAGGGATGACGTACCGCTCGGGCACAAGATTGCGATCTCGGATCTCGAGCCGGGAGGTACGGTGATCGAGTACGGTGTACGTATAGGCAAGGCCCCTGAGGGACTTTCAGTGGGCGATTACGTTCACACTCACAACCTTAAGAGCGCGAGGTGGTAACCGTGGAAGAGCTGTTCGGCTTTCGCAGGGAAAACGGACGGGTCGGGGTGCGCAACCACGTCGTCATCCTGCCGGTCGACGATATCTCGAACGCCGCGTGTGAGGCCGTGGCAAGCCACGTGCAGGGTACCATGGCGCTGCCGCATTCGTACGGACGCCTGCAGTACGGCGAGGATCTGGAGCTTCATTTCAGGACCATGATCGGGACCGGCTCCAACCCGAACGTGGCCGCCGCGGTCGTCATAGGTATCGAAGAGAACTGGACTGCCAGGGTGGCAGAGGGCATCAGGGAGACCGGAAAACCCGTGGCCCAGTTCTCCATTGAGGGACACGGAGACTTCGAGACTGTACGCAGGGCCTCTTGGAAAGCCAGGGAGTTCGTGCAGTGGGCCTCTGAGCTCCGGCGCGAGCCGGTTGGGCTCGAAGATCTCACGGTAAGCATCAAGTGCGGAGAGTCAGACACCACGACCGGACTCGCCTCGTGCCCCACCGTGGGTGTAGTGGTAGACCGGCTCGTGGATGCAGGCGCGACAGTCATATTCGGTGAGACCTCGGAGCTCACGGGAGGTGAGCACCTGATCGCCGAGCGGATGGCCACCCCAGAGCTCAAGGAGAGGTTCATGGAGACGTACGAGAGCTACGTCTCTTTCATCGAATCTCAGGGTGTGGACCTGCTGGGATCACAACCAACCCAGGGCAACATAGCCGGAGGGCTCTCGACGATCGAGGAGAAGGCTCTGGGCAACATCGAGAAGACGGGAACAAAAGAGATTATAGGTGTTCTGAAACCTGCCGAGGCACCGCAGGATGGCCCAGGGCTCTACTTCATGGACAGCTCCTCGGCTGCCGCTGAATTCGTCACGCTCATGGCCGCTGGGGGAGCAGTTGTCCATCTTTTCCCCACCGGGCAGGGTAATATAGTGGGCAACCCCATAGAGCCGGTCATAAAGATCTCCGCCAACCCCAAGACCGTAAAGAGTATGGCTGAGCACATAGACGTGGACGTGAGCGGGCTTCTGAGCCGCGAGCTCACGCTTCCTGAGGCCGGAGACCTCCTTATGGAGGATCTGGTCCGGACGGTGAACGGCAGGCTGACGTCGGCGGAGGTGTTGGGGCACAGAGAGTTCGTGATGACCAAACTATATCCTAGCGCGTAAAGGAGAGACGAGCATCATGTTCAAACCCGTCTCGGACAGTCGGGCGTACAGCGAAAAGATCGTCTCACAGATCACCGATGCCATTGTCAAAGGAGACCTTAAACCCGGTGACAGGATGCCGACCGAGCGGGACCTCGCGGAGCAGTTCGGCGTCAGCCGCACCGTAGTCAGAGATGCGGTGAAGACGCTCGCTGGGCGCGGCATCCTGCGGGTTAAGCAGGGAGCAGGGATCTTCGTCGCCACACCGGAGGAGGCCATGCCGGGAGCCCTGAGCGCCCTATCCAGGATGATCCTCGTGGGAGGCCCTGCCCTCAGGGATCACTTCGAGGTCCGTAAAATCCTGGAGACACAGGCCGCTGAGTGGGCTGCAGAGAGAGCGAAGGACCACCATTTGGAGCGCCTGCAGCAGATCCTCAACGACGCCTTCAGGTACGAAAACGATCCGGAAGTGTTGAGCGAGCGTGACGCCAGGTTCCACACCGGGCTCGCCGAAGCCTCCGGGAACCTCGTGCTCGTTCGTGTTATGCTGGTTCTGCTCGACCTCCTATCCGCCAGCCGACGCGAGACACTGAGTATACCCGGGAGGGCCCGCCAGTCTCTGGAGGACCACGTACGCATCTTGGAGCAGGTAAAGGCCCGGAATCCCGCCGGGGCCCGTCAGGCCATGCTCGACCACCTCGAGTCGGTCGAGACCTCACTGGCCAGGATTCATCCCGAGCTCGGGATCGGGGTTCCGGCGTGACGGATGCAAAGACGAGACGGGCTCGGAGAACCGCCGGCGCCGGAGAGAAAACGTACTCGCCGTGAGCAAGATCGTCGTAACCGAGCTCATGTGGCCCCGGGGGCTGGAGGAGCTACGCTCCTGCGGCAGCGTGGTCTATGACCCCGAGATGTGGACGAAACCAGAAGAGCTTGTTGCGGAGGTGACCTCTGCCGATGCCCTGATCGTCCGCAACGCGACCAGAGTCGATGCTTCTCTGCTCGAAGCCGGTCGAAAGCTCAGGGTGGTGGGCCGACTGGGTGTCGGTCTGGACAACATAGACCTTGCAGCGGCGAGAAGGCGGAGGTTGCCCGTGGTCTACGCGAGAAACGCCAACGCCACCTCCGTGGCCGAGTACGTAATGGCTGCTTTGCTGGAGGGTTCGCGGAAACTCTACGAAGCTAGTGCGAGCGTACGAAGAGGAGACTGGAACCGCAAGCAATTCACGGGGGCGGAACTCTACGGCAAGACCCTGGGGTTGATCGGACTGGGCGAGACCGCCCGGCGGGTCGCCAAGCGAGCGAGGGCGTTCGAGATGGGGGTCCTGGGTTACGACCCCTACGTTGCTCCCTACGACTACCCGGTGATGGAGGGAGGAATCGAAATGGTGGAACTCGCGGACCTTCTCCGGCGCGCAGACTTCGTGAGCCTGCACGTACCCCTGACCAGTGAGACCCGACACATGATTTCCAGGGATTCTTTTAAGATGATGAGGCACGATGCCTGGATCATAAACGCCTCTCGTGGCGGAGTCTTGGACGAGATGGCGCTGGCGGCAGCTCTGAACGAGGGACTCATCGCCGGAGCCGTGCTTGACGTGCTGGAAGAAGAGCCACCCCCCCCCGACAACCCCCTCCTGAAGCAGGACCGAGTAATACTCACGCCACATGTTGCGGGCCTCACCGAGGAATCTCAGGAACGTATCTCTCTCCTGATTGCACGCGAAGTTATCAGGGTGCTGAAGGGGGGACATTCCCTGTGCCTGGCAACTTGAAAGACCGAAGAGGGGCCGGCCGCCACCCGGCCGAGGCGTTGACTTGCTTTTGCAGAGACGTTCTGACGAGCCTCGGCGTGCCCGACGAAGATGCCGCTGTGGTAGCCGACTCGCTCGTGCGCGCCAATCTGGAAGGCAAGGATAGTCACGGCATAAGCCGGCTTCCGATCTACGCCAAACGCATACGGGAATGTAGAATCTCCGCCCGGCCGGACATCTGCATAGATCGAGACGGGGCGGTGCTGAAAGTAGATGGCGGTAACGGGCTGGGGCAGGTGGTTTCGTACAAGGCACTCCAGGCTGCTTTTCCGGTAGCAAGAGAAACCGGGATAGCAGCGGTGGCGGTGAGAAACAGCAACCACTTCGGGGCCGCATCCTACTACTGCCAGATGGCGTGCCGGGAGGGCATGGCTCTCATCGCTACCACCAATTCACCCCCGGGCATAGCTCCCTGGGGCGGCAAGAGAGCCTACCTGGGGACCAATCCCGTAGCCTTTGGCTTTCCTACCCGGCGGGAACCGCCGGTCATCGTGGACATGTCCTCTAGCATCGTAGCCCGCGGCAAGATCATCTTGGCCGCAGCGGAGGGTCGTGAGATACCCCAGGATTGGGCGATTGACGAAGAGGGGTTGCCCACCACCGATGCGGAAGCCGCACTCAGAGGGGCTGTACTTCCACTCGGCGGTCCCAAAGGCTACGCCTTGGCCGTCGCTGTTGAGATGCTCTCGGGTGTGCTCTCCGGAGCTGCTTTCGGTCCTCACGTCAACAACCTGTACAAGGATGGCGATCCGCCGGCCAACGTCGGGCACAGCTTCATCCTGATCGATGTGGAGCATCTTATGCCTCTGGAGGAGTACTACGCTAGGCTTGAGCGGTTCATTAGAGAGATGAAGTCGCATCCGAAAGCCAGAGGGACAGAAGAGATCCTATACCCTGGTGAGCGCAGCTATCGCACCTATATGAACAGACTCCGGGAAGGCGTTACGCTGAACCCGAGCCTGAAGAGTATGCTGAATGATATCGGTCGTGCCTGTGGGGTGAACCTCTGATCATTTGGCAGCAGTTAGCGGAGAGCCGGAGCGAAACAGGTAGTCTTGGTGCTGCGCGCCTAGAGCCAATCAGTGAACCCATCGGGTAGCGGAAGCTGGAGCCTTTGTGGTTTTCATCCCGCTTTTATAGCCAAGACCGAGCAGGAAGAAAGAGTCGATGTTGATGGGATGGCTAATGACAACAGCTATACAGAACTATTCTTCTGCAGAGGCCATCATTGTGTGGCGAACCCTATCCTCCTCCGCTTCTGCGATATCGTTCCTGAACGTCTCCGTGGCCAGATAGGTACACGCGAAGGATAGCAGAGATATAGCGGCCAGAAACGCGGCGACGAGCCAGGGTTTTCCTCCTCCAGCCGCAAGCAGGGAGGTGGCGATCAGCGGCGTCACCCCTCCGACTATTGACGAAAGCTGGTAGGCAATGGAAACCCCGCTGTAGCGCACCTGTGTGCCGAACAATTCGGTGAAGAAGACCGACTGTACGGCAAATACTAGGGTAGGGCCAAAAATGTAACCTGCGATGATGGCCAGCCATATCAAGGCTAGCACCCTGGTGTCCAACAACAGGAAGAAAGGGAAAGCGAAGAGCACGAGGAATCCAGTGCCCGCCATGTAGACGGGGCGGCGTCCGACGCGGTCGGAGATCGCCCCAAAGAGCGGGCAGACGAGCACGCCGATAGCAGAGGCGATCAGGATGCCGCTCAATCCCGTACTCTTCGAGAGCCCCAGTTGGGTGGTCAGATAGGCGATCCCGAAGGCGTTTATGATGTTAGAGGAGACAGTTTCGGCGAGACGCGCCCCGAGGGTCAGGAATATATTCTTCGGGTAAGATCTCAACAACTCGAAGAGCGGGATTCTGGCTTCGTTTCCCTCTTTCTTCATCCGGGTAAACGCCGGGGTTTCCGCGATGCGCACGCGTATGTACAGTCCCACACCCAGCAGCAGGACGCTGATCAGAAACGGCACGCGCCAGCCCCAGGACAGTAACTGGCTCTGCGGGAGCAGGGAGACGAGGGCGAAGACTCCGGTCGCGAGCAAAATCCCCGCCGAGGCCGCCGATTGGGGCACCCCGGCCCAAAAACCTCGCTGGTTCCTCGGAGAGTGCTCGATGGTCATCAGGGCCGCTCCGCCGTACTCGCCCCCTAGACCAATGCCCTGCAACAGGCGCAGGACGACGAGGAGGATGGGCGCCCAGATTCCGATGGATTGGTAGGTGGGGAGAAGGCCGATCAGAAACGTGCCGCCGCCCATAATGAGTATGCTGAGGATCAGCATGGCTTTGCGCCCCAGCCTGTCGCCATAGTGGCCGAAGATCGCCCCGCCCACAGGCCGCATCACAAAGCCGACCCCGAAGGTCGCGAAAGCGGCTATGGTCCCCACGGTTGGATCGAAGTTAGGGAAAAACAGCTCGTTAAAAACAAGGGCCGACGCCGTTCCGTACAGGAAAAAATCGTACCATTCCATAAGGGCTCCGGCGAAACTCGCCGTTGCCACCTTTCTCATGGAAACCCTCTCCCCTCTCTGCTTACCACCCAACCTATCCATCACATTTCACCTCCTTAGGCAACCGACAAAGAGTGCATATGCCGAAGAGCGCACCAGCCCCCGATCACCGCTCGACACTGACCTGCACCTTGACACTGTAGGCGGGATTCAGGGCCTCCTCGTATGCTTCCCGGACGTGTTCGAGAGGAAAAACTTTGCTTGAAATCAAACGTCCGTAGATCTGCCCGTTGGACCCTGAGAGGATTGAGACCGCTCTTTCTATGTCCGCCATCGTGTACATCTGGCTGCCGACGACTCTGGTTTCGTACCGGCTCATGAGGTACAGTCCCATGTCCTGAGACCTCTCGAAGGTGCCGACGAGAACGACCGCTGCAGGAGCCGGTACAAGGTCCATGAGGGAGCTGACAACCTCCAGCCTCCCGGTGCATTCGAAAACCACCGCCTGATGTCTTGATCCGAGCGCCCACTCAAGCTCAGATACCGCAGAGACAACCTCGAAGCCCAAGTCCTCGGCGAACTCGGTTCTGCGCGGGTTGATCTCCACGAAATGCACGTCTGCGCCGTAGGCTTCCCGCGCGTGCATTCCTACGAGCAAACCGATCGGTCCCGCGCCGGTGACCACCACCGGCTGGTCGCGTGCGATCCCCACCAGCGATGCCGCGTGAACGGCCACCGCGAGTGGTTCGCACAGGGCGCCCTTTCTGAGATCGAACCCTTCCGGCAGGGGAATCACGTTCTCAACTGGCACACTGACGATGTCTGCGAGCCCACCGGGTCTTTGAAATCCGATCACTTGGCGGTTCAGACAAATGTTGGGCCGATTCAACCTGCAGTGGGCGCAGACCTTGCAGGGGACCAAGGGCGTAAACGTAACCGGCTCTCCTACCTCCAGTCCGGTATCCTCCGGGGCCCAGTAGACTCTCCCCGCACACTCGTGGCCCAGTACAACAGGGGCCCTCACCCTCGGATGTCTTCCCAGGAAGACGTGCAGGTCCGAACCACACACACCGACGATGGAGACCGCCACCAGAACCTCGTCCGGCATCCGCGAGGGTTCGACCGTCTCTGTGATCGTGAAATTCCTCGTCCCGGTCAAGACTACCCGTCTCATCTTCCTGCGTAGGTTCTCAGTCATCTCATCCTTCCTTGAGAGTCGGAGGCAAGGGTAAACGTAAGATTTCGAGGTATGCCTCATAAGCTTGTGACATCTGCTCCGCGCGCGAAGGGTCGGGCTCGTAGCTTCGGCTACCACGCAGGCTCCTATCTGCGATTTCACACAGGGACTTGCAGACACCTGCGCCGACGGCGGCGCAGATCGCGGCTCCCCAGGCCCCGGTCTCGGCGACAGGGCTGACGGTCACGGTGTTCCACAAAGCGTCTGCGAATATCTGGCTCAAAGTCTGGCTACGGGTTCCTCCTCCAGACAGCAGGACATTATCGAATCGTGATCCAAGCCTAGAAGCTTGGTGTTTGTGGTCGAATGCCACCCCTTCCATCAGGGCTTTGACCATGTGTCCCCGGGTGTGCCAACTTCTCAAGCCTAGGAAGGCGGCGGCCTTCCAGCTGTTGCCGGAAGAACCATTGATAAAGGGCAGGAAGACAATCTCCGGCCCCTCCCCTAGCAACCGGCTGGCCTCGTAGTCTGCGAGTTTGAACCGGGAGGTATCCGGATCTTTCCCGGAGCTGACCGGATAGAATTCCTCAACGAACCATCCCAAGTTGGCTGCTGAAGAAGGTGAATTGGACATAAGCGCCCAATAACCGGGTGTGGCAAAGCGGCGGCAAACTAGCCCTTCTTTGGCGACTGGCTCGGTGGTGAGGGTTCCGTTTATTCCCCAGGTGCCACTCACCATGCAGAGTCGGCCGGGATGCGTGCATCCTGTACCCAGCATGCTCGCCAAGGCATCAACCAGACCGCCCACCACCGGGGTGCCCGGATCGAGGCCTGTGGCTTCCGCCGCTTCACGGGTGACTCTGCCCGCGATCTCGATACTTCCCTTGATTGGAGGAAGCTTTCTGCCGGCCTGTTCCAAACCCAGCATCTCGAGAAGGTCAACCCGATATTCCCCCGTCGCTATGTCCCCGCAGAAGCTGTTCGCTTCCGTTGGATCGGTCCATATCTCACCCGTGAGCCGCAGGCGAATCCAATCCTTGCAGTTCAGGATCCAACGGGTCCTCCCGACGCTCTCTGGTTCATGGTGCTGAAGCCAGGCGAAGAGGGGAGCGGGTGAACCCGGGCGTGGCGACCTGCCGGTCGTGCGGAGTAGAGCTTCTTGTAATCCTTGCGCACGCCAGCCCTCCAGAATCGATGAAGACCGCGAGTCCAGCGAGAGTATGGCCGCCCTGACCGGGGCATGTTTGTGGTCTACCAAGTAAAGCCCGTCTCCGTGACCGCTCACCCCGACCGCGCTTATGTCTTTGCCTCTGATACCGGATTTCGAAATGGCTCCCCGGACGGCTCGCACGCAGGTTTCCCACAGGGCTTCCATGTCCCGCTCCACCAGCCCGGGGCTGAGTGTGACCTGAGGACTCTGTGCCGCCGAGGCTCCTAGAGGATTACCCGTCTCGTCGAATAGAACCGCTCTGGTGTTGGTCAGCCCGCTGTCAATGCCGAGTAGAACAGCCACGCTTATCCTCAGCCGTTCCCCGGTATATGTGCCGACGCTCCGGTGGCCGTATACTCCCGATGTATGATATTGCGTAGCTTCACGGAGATTGATTGGGCGTCCTCTGCCTGCCAGAGGTTCCTCCCGTAGACCACGCCGCGGGCACCCGATTCCATACAGTCGAGGGTGGTTCCAAGCAGGGCTTCTTCCGAACCCACTTTTGGGCCTCCGAGGACAAGCACGGGGACGGGATGACATCCCTCAACGATCCGACGCATACTTTTCCGAGTTCCCGGGTATTCGGTCTTGATCAAGTCTGCACCGAGCTCTGCAGCCATCCTGCATCCCCAGAGTAGTTCTTCCGGATCACGTCTACCTCGTTGAGAGCGCGATCCCCACGTTACCACCTCCACCATCACTCCCATCCCCACACTGTGGGCTCTCACCACGCTCTCCGAGATGGCTCTGGCATTGTGCGAGATAAGCTCTCCTCCAGCGCCCACCGCCAGAAACATCGCTATGGCATCGACGCCACGAGCAGCGGCGGCTTCAGGATGGCAAAGAACCCGGTAGTGCTCTCCGAGTCCTTTTACCCGCTCTTCGACGATCAGAAAATCCGTTCTGACGATGATCGAAGGAGCTCCGTGGAAGGAGAATAGATGCGCGGTGCGTTCAAGTGCACCTAGAGATAGCAACACGCCCTGCGGCTCACAGGAGATCAATCTCTTTGCGGTATCGAGAACGCGCTCGTTTCCAGGTCGAACCCCAGTGACCAGCCCGTGATCCATCGCCGCCACGAACGCATTCCCGCTCTTCCGGTCAAAGAGCCTACCAGCTCGTACCAAGCTTCCTGTCATGAATGGATCCTTCCCCGAGATCTTCACGTAGGATGTCTGCTCTGGCTCCGGTGAGGCAGTGTCCCCTTCTCCTAATATATCCACTTTGCACCTACCTGTCGCGCGAAACGCGTGAAGAGGTTCTGATGGTGACCGGGAAAAACCGTGACATGGTGGGGCATACCTTCGTGACAGAGCTTATGGAAGAATCCCTGCACGCTGGTGTCCTCAAGCTCAACACGGCCGTTGGTGCCCAGCAAGTCCCGATCAGGAGGCACAGTCACTCCATTACGGGCGAACATCCTGTAACCTCCATCCATGCTCCAAATCCTGCACAACGTGACTGGACGCCCCGGCTCCAGTGTGGCGTTGACCACCACCGGTTTGGGTATGTTGAAGTGTCTGGCGAGGCGAGGACCTCGGGAGTCCCCCACCGGGTAGCACATCTCCAGCGGGGCGTTCCCCATGTGCCAAGTTGTTACCGTGCTATCGTCGTGCTCCAACCAATCTGAGATATATCCCGTACCGATACCCAGCCAACTACCCACCAGAGAGAGCAGGGCTCCTTCGACATCTCCCTCCATCGCGGTGGGCAAACCATTCATGTTGAGCCTGACGAGCGCTAGGTATACCCACTGGCCGATAATCTCCGGAAGCTCCGGCCACTCCCGGAGCGCGAGCGCGTCGAGGCCCTCTTCGGTGGATATCTGGGTCAGCGCCAGATAGATGCGGGAGTTGACCGGAAGCTCCGAGGTGGTCACGTCCTCATCGAACGGCAGCCCGAGCGAGAGAACCTCTCGGACATCCTCTTCGATTCTCCTCTCGGATATCGATTCTGCAACCTGTAGCAGCTCGTGGATTGAGAAGTGGCGCACCTGTACGCCCATGCTGTAACCCAACGCGAACTGATCTCCACGCATGGCGAGGTACCCCGGGGCCTGGCCACCGATCGTGCCTATCTTGGCGGTTCTCAGCCGGGCCGTGGTTCTCGTGCAGCGGATCGCTTCGTCGAGTTCCCCGAGTAACTCTTCTTCTTGAGGACTTCCGTAGAGTATCTCGAAGGGATGCCCAAAACGCCGTAGGATAGAGGCGAAGAGGTGGGTGCCAACGAGTGAGTTGGAGATCTCCCTGGGACCGCCATGCCGTTCGGGCGTTGCCCAGAGGACAATCGGGAGTGGCCATCTCTGGGCGAGCTCCGGAGCCAGCCGTCCGTCGCTGATTGTGGTCTGTACGGCGACGAGCACCTCGCACCCGACATCGCGGCACTCGTCCAGAGCTCGAAGCAGGGAATGCGTATCAACCGCCTTGCCCAGAGCCGTGTAGTCATAGGGGGAGTTCTCGAAGAACGCGAGCACCCGTCTCTCCATCTCCTTGCCCCAGCCCTGATCGAAGCCCGGGCGTTTCCTTCCTAAGAAGAGTACTCCAACTCTGGTATCTCTGGTCTCCTTCAAAGTCCCTCCCCTGGAACGGTTATCCGCGCTGGGTGGTTGTTTGGACCGCCGCGTGCTTTTCTCCCAGAGCCAATTCTGTCTCTATCTCTTCGAGGCTTCTCCCCTTGGTTTCGGGAACGAAGCGGAATGCGAAGAGGAAAGCTGCTAGCGCGATCACAGCAAAGATAAAGAACACTACCGCGGGACCTGCTGAGGCGGCTAGCACCGGGAAGAACTGCCCTACGAGGAAGTTCCCCGCCCAGTTTCCGAATGTTGCGATCCCCATCGCCGTCGCTCTCATCCGGAGCGGGAAGATCTCTCCGAGCATGACCCACATGATCCCACCCCAGCTGAGGGAATAGACGGCCTTGAAGATTACGAAAGCGGCTATGGCGAGCCAGCCTGCACCGCCACGCTGGCCACCCACCAAGAAGTCCAGGCCAAGAATTGCCGTACACAGAAACTGCCCCAGAGCCCCGAGTATGAGCGGTTTTCTGCGGCCTATCCTGTCGACGACTAGGAGCAGCATGATCACCGTGATGAACACGGTCCAGGCTCCCAGGCCTGCGTTGATAGTCAGCGCACTGGCGTTGTTGAAGCCCAGGTCTTTGAAGATCGTAGGGGCATAGTAGATTATCGTGTTTATGCCCATTATCTGCTGGAACACCGCCAGTCCCAGTCCTATGAACAGTATGCGACGCAGGCGCGGCGAACTGAGAACTACTCGCCAGTTCAGTTGTCTACGCTCTTCCTCGTTTACGCGTTTTATTTCCTCTAACTCTGCGTCGAGCTCGTTTGGGGTGCGACTCTCACTCAGCACCCTGCGTGCATCCTGTTCACGCCCTCTCTTGACGAGCCAGCGTGGGCTTTCTGGCAGAAACAGGCTCCCGGCTAGGAGTGCCGCGGCCGGAACCGCAGCCAAACCGAACATCCACCGCCAAGCGCCAAACTGGCCGAGCGCCAGGCTGACCAAGTATGCTATGAATATGCCGGTGGATATCATGAGCTGGTTGAGACCAGAAAGCCTGCCTCGCATTCCGGCCGGAGCAAGCTCCGATAGGTAGACGGGCACCAGGACCGAGACGTTGCCGACTGTTAGCCCCATGAGAAAGCGGAAGAAGATGACCACGCCTGCATTCGGTGCGGCTCCGGCACCAACGGCTCCGATCCCGAATACCGCGGCTGCTAGGATCAACAGTCCCCGACGGCCCAGTCGGTCGGAGGCCGGGCCGCATAAGACGGCGCCCACCGCTGCTCCCATCAGCAGGGAGCTGGTCACCAGTCCCTCCTGCGCCGGTGTCAAGTGAAGGTCGGGCACCAGAAACAGTAGAGCCCCGGCGACGGTGCCAAGGTCGTACCCAAAGAGCAAGCCTCCCAGCGCACCGAACAG
The DNA here is from genome assembly GCF_028617075.1 of Rubrobacter calidifluminis. Taxonomy (NCBI): domain Bacteria; kingdom Bacillati; phylum Actinomycetota; class Rubrobacteria; order Rubrobacterales; family Rubrobacteraceae; genus Rubrobacter; species Rubrobacter calidifluminis. Next base: position 33,524 of record NZ_JAQKGV010000019.1, read on the forward strand.
GTAAGTTAGCTTGCTGAGCTTCATCGTTCGCTCTCCCTTCTATACCAACAACCCACGAATCTGTGCACCTCACTCCCCGGATGGGCTGCGCCACATCATGCTCTCCTTCCGCTTACCGACCGCACCATGGCTGTCGCATTTCCCAGATCGCTGTGTTCGGCCCGGATATGGATCGCGCCCGGCTTGCCCTGTTGGCTTCTGATCCATACGGCGCCTACCCCGCCGTTGTCACCGAGGGGAAATGGGCTCTGGCCCACAAGATCGCCGGGACCCTTGAGGCTCAGGAATACCTCACCACCGGCGAAAGGACGCGGGGCTCCATAAGCATCCACGACGCGAAACGCCGCGCGAGTTGCATCGGAGCCGTCGGCCCTTATTTCAGCGTCGTCGACTGTCAGAAGGAATCTGTCTCTCGAGGCATCCGACGAGAACCGACGAGAGATTACCCTCCTCCCTTGCAGGTAACCGTCTATTCTGAGATCGGGCTTGGACGCACCATCTACCCTGAGATCGACCCGAAATGGCGGGTAGCGGAGGTGAGGGAATGAGTCACTGTCCGGCTCTACGGAAGCATAGTGCTCTTCCCCCACGAATAATTCTAACCTGTCACAGTTAGACCATATGAGTGCGTTCTCCCCTGGACCTTGGGCAGGAGAGTTCGGACCAAAGTCCCAGTAGAAACCTGGTTCGATCACGGGTCTCACACGCGGGTCTACCTGAGATATATAGAATGCTGCTCCAAGTTTCGGAACCCGGAAGAGATCGACGACCCCGTTCCACTTTACTTCTTCGTAGACGTAGCCGGTGCCGGACTCATAGTCAAACCCGGACCACGCAAGAAGCCCGCAATAACGCTCATCGGAGGCGGCGATGTCGTGAACAATGGCGTGGGCCGTGGCCTGAGCAGACTGCACCTCCGCGGGGTCCGTTCGCCGGTAGTAATGGTATGGACCGCTCAGAGAACCGACTGCCTCGCTCACCATGTACGGGTAGTCGGCCCTTGGCGGGTTCAACGTGGGCCAGTTGCCGTTCTTGTGGTAGTCGTTGTAGGAGAATACATCCTGCTGAAAGTCTTTTGTGGCGTACAGGCTGCCTATCATCGCTCCGGTTGTCTGACGGGAATCGTCGAGAGCCTTTGCTACAGCTTGTGCCTTGCTGTAGAAGGAAGAATCGTTGGGTGTCTCATTAAGGCGTACACCCCAGATTATCACTGAGGGACGGTTGCGGTCCCTGATTATCATCTGCTTTATATCACGCAGAGCTCTACCCAGCCATTTCTGATCTCCGAGATATCCCCACCCGGGGGCCTCCTCCCAGACCATCAGGCCTAACTCGTCACAGGCGTCCAAGAAGTGGGGTGACTGCGGGTAATGCGAGCAGCGGACCATGTTGCAGTTGAGTTCTTTCTTGAGGATCTCAGCGTCTTTGCGCTGCACCCGTGCAGGCATCGCCCCGCCTGCATAAGGATAGAACTGATGCCGGTTGAGCCCGAAAAGCTTAAGACGCCTGCCGTTCAAGAAAAAGCCTTCCTTCGTAAAACGGGCTTCTCTGAATCCGATGCGGGTGTGGTAGCTGTGCAGGTATTTCCCCCTGTATCGGAGAGTCACACGCAACTCATAGAGTTTTGGATCCTCAATGTCCCAGAGGTTTACGTCTTCAAGACCGGTTATGGTCAGCATTACCCTGTTTCGCCCTCGCCTGCGGATTGAAGCTGTTCGGGAGATCGATGACCTCATCCCGTGTCCGTAGAGTTCCACCTGCACCTGTACGGGATCTCTTGGAACTACAGAAGCATCGATGGTGCACTCGACCTCAACCCGGCGTCGATTTGAGTCCAATACGTCCACCGGCTTGGCAAAAACATCCGCGATAAAAATCGGCGGGACAGCTTCGAGGTAAGCTTCGCGATAGATGCCTCCCGGCTGCCAGAAGTCTACGGATGAAGAGGGATATGGCGTCTCAGGAAGGTAAGCTCTGCGATAGATTTTGCTTGATTGCATCTGCATTTGCTGCAGATGGCTTATCTCAGGAGCAACCGATTCGCTGGAGGTGGATGGCCCAGGTCTATCCGGGGGTACATCAAGTCCCCAGCGAGCATCGTCGATAACCGCTACCACGTTGTGCCCTGAGCTCACTAGTTGGGTAATCTCCGCTTTAAATGGTAGATACCCTCCAAGGTGTCTCCCGATCAACTGGCCATTTATGTAGACGCTTGCCCCAGTCATCACCCCCTCAAACCGAAGAAAAAAGCGAATATTGCCTAGCTTATCCGGCAAGTTAAAGTGACGGCGATATATCCACCTCTTCTCCCAACTTTTCGGATCCCAATTTCGCCACGAGAGATGGGCCACACAATGTGGAAGAGTTACTCGCTCAAACTCCTTATCATTGAAGTCTAGATCGGTACTCCCTGGCACATATTCACCACCGAACAACCAGTCGGTATTCAAATTGAGGCTCTTCGCAGATAGTCCATGGGAAACAACCTCGCTTTTCCAGCCGCCATCAGCCGGAAGAGTAGCTAACGCCAATCCCATAACACTGCTCCTCAAGAAAACTCGCCTGGTGTATCGCTTCATGGGCCCCCTTCTCCCCTCATGTTCTGAATGACGTATTTAGTATTAGGTTATACCAAAACGATCACCACGTCAAATTAGTCGTCATATACTTTTTCTCGTCATGCTGGATTCTCGACAGCGTTTTCTTGGCAGCAAAATACCTTTGCATAGTTATAGCTTATCAAGTTTGTTAATTTTGTGAATCAACAATATATATTATACCTTCAAATAGCGAGCCTTTCGAAGGCGGAGGTCATTCTGTGTAAGTCACAAAATGGGGCTCTCGAGACAGAGGAGAACACCGACGGCCTGCTGGCTTTCAAGAGAAAGCGAGGACCCTCGTAAAGTTGACGGTTTCCGAGATCCGCAGGCTCTTGTACCGATTGGTCTTGTTACAGCGAGCTGTGCGCTGGGAAGAAGTGCTCCGCTGGTCGGAATGGCTACGACGCCATCAGGCCGTAGCCAGACGCTGCCATTACAAGCGAAGGGGCGCGTCTCCGGCATGAACTACAACTGTAGTACAAGTGAGCCTAACAAAACCGCTCAACTTAGCGCCAACAGATCAGCGCACACCCGAGATCGAGAAACGCCTGGTGGATGTCTGCTCGGCGCTCGTAGCTTACCTTGAGACGCCGGAAGCGGTTCACCCACGAAAGCGTTCGTTCCACCGCCCATCTGTATCTGCCCGGCTTCTCGCTGGACTCGATGCCCCGGCGGGCTATCCGCGGGGTTATACCTCTCTTCCTCAAGGCCTCACGGCAGCGAGGAAAGTCGTATCCTTTGTCGGCGTGCAGTTTCTTGGGACGCTTGCGCGGCCTGCCACGACGAGGCTTGCGGATCGGGGAGATCGCGTCCACGGCCTCCTCCAGGACCTTCGAATCATGGACATTGGCCGCCGAGTGAATCACCGCCAGAGGTATGCCCCCTCGATCTACTACAAGATGGCGCTTTGAGCCCTTCTTTCCCTTATCTGTTGGATTCGCTCCGGTCTTTTGCCCCCCGGGGGCGGCCACACTCGCCGGGTCCAAAGAAGCTCTCTCCCAGTCGATCTGATCCGCTTCCCCTAAACGATCCAAGAGCCTCCGATGCAGCTGTTCCCATACGCCCGCTTCTTGCCATTCCTTGAGGCGTCGCTAAAGCAGGTCATGCCCGAGCCGCAGCCCATCTCCTGGGGGAGCATCTCCCGGGGTATGCCGCTCTTCAAAACGAACAGGATGCCGGTGAGGGTTGCCCGGTCGTCGATGCGGGGCCTGCCGCCCTGGGGTTGGGGGGCTCTTCGGGCAAAAGCGGCTCGATCACTTCCCATAGTTCATCGGTAACGAGTTTCTTAGCCATGATGTCACCTTACCCAACACCGGGTTTTGTTAGACGCACTTAGCCACGAGCCATGCACCGGTGTGTATGCGAGCTCGATCTTCCTTGCCAGATGTCGCGCCCGCTCGGCGGGAAAACTCTCGTAGAAGGCCGCGGCGGTGTACGTGGAGAGGTTGTCGAGAACCACCCGGATCCTTTCGGCTCGCGGGTAAACCTCCTCGGCCAATCGTCGCATCTCCTCGGCGAACTCCCTCTTCCTGCGACGCTTTGTGACCCGGGTCTGCTGCCAGCCCGTGAGTGGCTCGAAAGCCATAAGCACGTGGCAGGTGCCGCCTCTCCGGTAGTGGGAGTCGAACCGCGCCACCTCTCCGGGTTTCGGCCGCAGGGGCTCGATCACGTCGCCTATGAGTTGGCAGGGCCTCTCGTCGAAGCGGATTACCGGACGTGAGGGGTCATAGGGCTCCTCGTAGAGATCCAGAACCTCCTCCATCCTCCACACAAAGGCGGCACTCTTTCTTGGAGGAATCACCCACTGGCGCTTGAGGTGGGGCTTGAGCGAGTTTTTTGAAAGCGTTTGCGTTCGCGAGCTATCGTGCCAGTGGAGACCTCGAATGCCTCTGCGATCCTCTCGTCGGTTCAGCGATTCGGCCCGTCGGCGTCGGCCCTGAGCAAAATGCGACCGTAGAGCAGCTTGCGTGCATGCGCCCTGCCACTGTTGATCAGCCCCTCGACCCTCTCGCGTTCATCGGCGGCGAGGCGGACGACGTGCTTCTTGTACATAGCGAGATCACCCCCGTTGGATTGGTGACAATGAGGGTACAAGAGCTTCCCTTACCGTGCAACCGATCTGTGACAAAGAACTAGCGTGCAACTAAGGAAGTCCGTCCACCTAATTTCCCCGACATACCGTGCAACTGAGGAAGCCATTCCTTCTTCCCCACCCCCTCCATCCATGCTTCCCTCTTCGAATCCCCCCCGTTCCTCCCCTCCCATAATTCTATCTCTGAAGTTAAGATTTATACTTTTCGGAGATTTTGCCCGGCTATTTCCGGGCTTTTTCTAGCGGTTTTGGCCTTACCGGGTTTTTCTTCTACACCTTGCGTTTTCTTTCTGAGATATCACGCCCCCATTGAATACCTCAAGCGTTACTGCAGGTGCCGGGTTCGGCAATACCGTGCAACTGAGGAAGAATCCTGTCTCTTTCCCGGAGATACGGCGCCTTCTGGATATCTTCCTTAGATGCACGGTATCTAGAGGACTAGATACCGTGCATCTGGGGAAGGATTACCGTGCAACCGGGGAAGAGATACCGTGCAACTGAGGAAGGATTACCGTGCAACCGGGGAAGAGATACCGTGCAACTGAGGAAATCTTGTTTACGTTTTGCCTGCAAATCACTCGTTTTTTAGAATCACGCTCCGCCCTCTGTTTACATTGGGTTTGTTATGTGTTTTTGTTGTTAACAACAGGAGCTTTGCCAGAGCTTTTTGGGAGGAAGGGCCGAGGTGACCGGCAAGCTTAGGCGTAAAGCAGAGCAGACGAAAAATCAGGTGCCAGCGGAGGGTAACTTCGAGGAGCATCCTTACTTCAGGGTAGGAGATCGGAATGCTGGCACAGGAGTTTTAAAGTACGAGCATGAGCTCAGGACCAGGGATGGGAATGTTCTTCAGCAGTCCTGGACGGTGAGAGCTGCGCACGGGAGGGGACTTCCTGGTAGGTTCGACCAAGACGTCTACGTCGCACTTTTACAGATGATCGATGAGAAGGGGCTACCCGAGGATGGCTGGCTTAGCTTCTCGCTCTACGAGCTGGTCGAGTTGATGGGCCGGGGGCATTCCGGGAGGGACTACCAGCAGGTAAGGGAATCTCTTAAGCGACTCGCGAGTACGACCATAGAGAGCGAGAACGCCTTCTACCACAGAGGGCGCAAGACCTACATCACGGATACTTTCAGCCTTCTGAACGAAATCAAGCTCTCCGAGTATGAGGACTATTCTGGTGAGAGGACTGACCGCAACAGAGTTCATCTGAGCAACTACTTCGTAGAGTCCTACCGGGCGAACTACCTGAAGAACCTGGACGCACGCTTCTACTGGTCTCTCTCCAGCCCAATCGCGAAACGGTTGTACCGGTTGATCGACAAGAAGCGCGGTGGGAGGAGGTTCTGGGAGGTCGAGCTCTTCTCTTTGCGCGATAGGATCCCGCTCTCCAACTACCGCTACGCCTCCAAGGTCAAGGAGAAGCTCTCCCCCGCCCACGCCGAGCTCACCGAAAAAGGTTTTCTGGAGGATGTCAGCTACCGCCGCGGACCTGGCGGTGAGTTTGTCGGCTACAGGATAACCGATTCCTTCCACGCCCGTCGCTCCTCCTCCCACTCTGAAGTTCCATCTACCCAGGATGAGTTCTTCTGCGTCCAGCGTCTGAAGGCCGAAGGTATGGAGACTGAAGCTGCCGAGCGCCTCGTCGCCGAGCACGGTCCCACCCGCGTCATGTACTACGTCGAGGCCCTCTCCAGCCAGAGAAACGTCCGCAACCCCGCCGGATGGCTCCGTAAGGCCATAGACGAAGGCTACGAACTCGACATGCCCTCGGCCTCTGGTTCCTTCCCTACTAGATCCGAACAGGCCCGTCGCCGTCGTGAGGGCTATGAGTGGATCTTTGGTAGCTAATTTTTATAATACTAAGGAGGTTGGGGGTGGTTTTTAGTCTTATATTTCCTCTCCTCTCCTTTTTCCTGTTCTTGCTTTGTTGCGTTTTTGAATTGAGGGTGTGGTTGGTATTATAAATATAATTTACCTTTGCTGTTAATTCCCCGCTCAAGAGTGGGTAAACCGAACATACACAGCCTGATAACACGTATATAGTGTACACTATATACGTGCAACCACAGGATCTGCGGACAGGAGTACCCCTAATAATGAAGAACATCACGCTGAGCGCGGACGAACGGTTGATCGAAGCCGCCCGAGAAAGGGCTCGCGCCGAAAACACGACCCTGAACGAGCAGTTTCGCCGGTGGCTGGAGGAATACGCCCGGCGCGAGCAGCAGGCCGAGAGGGCGATGGAGGTCATCCGGGAGCTGCAGGGACAGGTGCGCACTGGGGGGCGTACCTTCACGCGGGATGAGATGAATGAGCGGTGATTTCGTCGACTCGAACATCTTCGTCTATCTGTTCGACGAGACGGACAGGTTCAAGCGTAACGTGGCAGAGCGGATAGTGGAGCGGGGACTGCAGGAGCACAACGCCAGCATTAGCTACCAAGTCGTCCAGGAGGTTCTCAACGTGCTCACCAGCAAGCTGGCTGAGCCGATAAGCACCGAGGGGGCGAGGAGGTTCATGTTGGAGGTGCTGGCTCCATTGTGGAGGATCTCGCCGAGACCGGCGCTGTACCATCGAGCCCTCGACATCCAGGCTCGTTACCGCTACGGGTTCTACGACTCGCTCATCGTTGCTGCGGCACTTGAGGCGGGCTGCGATCGGCTCTACAGCGAAGATCTGCAGGATGGACAGCGTATAGAAGGGCTCGTCATCGAAAACCCGTTCCGCAGGTCATGAAGTCCAGTACAGACCTCTGCTAGAAGACCCGGTTAATCGAGGCCCCTGGGGGATCTTTGTGGAAACCACTGGTGACCCAGGCCAGAAGCGCAATGCCGATGCAAAAGATCACACTGCCTGCGAGGACAGTTATGAGGATGGTGTGGGTCTTGCGTCTTTTCGGTGAGGGTGGTAACCGCGTCGAAGCAGCAGATGAACGAGCAGGCAGTGAGCACCTCGCCAGCGGCGACCGTACCACCCATCGTGTCGTAATCGCTGTAAAGAGAAGAGAGCAGGCTTCCCCGCTCTCCCCCACCGCAAGACACGGAGAGGGTGTCAGCGCCGACGGGCAAGAATCGCGGTGCCCCACAGGGAGCACGCAGTCCCCCCACCGCCCCCCGGCGGCTGGAGAGACTTCCGGGGGAACAGAACGGCTCATACGTGTAAGGGGGCTGCGAACGGCTACCGTTTCCGCCAGCTTCTTTCCTACAATCGGCAAATAGGGATGGAGCAGTTGCAAGGCATCGGGCATGGTCTGATGTTGCACGCTCAAGCTCGCCGGGCTTCGACGTGAGAATCTTGCTCAGCATGACTTTCGCCATGCCACGAACGCCGATAATCCTGATCAGGTTGTTCAGCGCGAAGTATTTGCTGATGGGAACCGCTCCGGTGAGCATGCCCAGAAAACGATCGATCTCCGCACGTCTGCCTACCAGGGCCCCGAACAGGAGTTGCTCTTCGAGCTTCGGCGGGCCGAAGGAAGCCAACCCCGCGGTGAACTCATGCATAGGCAGAGCTTCCCGGTTGCGTTTCTGCTCGTAGCCGGCCAGCGCCCCATCGAGCGACTGTTGTTATCGAACCCGGCGCAGATCGCGCCGGAAGGCAGCTCAGCGTCGCGGAATACATCGCCTATACCCTGTCCGGTGATGGGATCCATCACGAGGCCCGCGTCACCCACGAGCGCCCATCCGGAGCCGTACGGCTTGCGGAAGAAATTGGGCAGATCAATAGTACCGCGGAACCGGTCAGCACGTCGGCCGGCGCGAACCCGCTGGCCCAAGTCGCCCGCCAGATCCAGTGTCTTGAGAAAGTTGCCCTCGATGTCGGAGCGAAAGATGCGAAACTCCCCAACCGGCCAAGCAACGTAAGTCATCACCAGCCCGTCGTTGGTCGGCCAGGCACCGACCATCCTCCGGTCACGCCCGTACATCTCGCCGCCGACCAGCGGCACTCCCTCCCAGTAGGTGTAAAAGGCCATCGTCAGCACCGGCTTCCGGCAATAGGTGGTCGCACGTACCAACTTGGCGACGAGCGAATGCTTGCCATCGGCGCCGATGACCAGCTGTGCTGTCTCAGTTACCGCCGCGCTACCCTTCTCCCGGCCACGGATGCCCGTAACACGCCCGCCACACGCCAGGATGTCTTCCACCATGAACCTCTCACGTACCTCAAGCCCCGGCCTCGCGCGCCGCGTCGACCAGGATCCCGTCGAGGACCGTCCGGCGTGGGCTGTACAGCGCATCTACGCCCTGGTACGCGGGGAAGCGGCACTCGAGCACGACCAGACCGGGGTCAAACCTGACGTGACGGGCCGCAGGGGCCCCGGAAGCGATGACCCGGTCGAGGAGACCCCAGCGTTTCAGCCTGGCGACACCCGGCAACTGAACCTGGTGGGTAGAAAGCGTGTCGCTGGGGAAGGTGGTCCTGTCGACCACCAGTACCTTGAGCCCCCTGCGCGCCAGCAGCATCGCCGTGGAGGCTCCGGCCACGCGTGCACCGACTACGATTACATGCCTGTCGGTCAGACCACCACGTAGCAGATGAACCTCCACCATGGCCGGCGGGCAGTGGAAGGGGTCATCAGGCGGGTTCTCGAAGGCACCTTCGATAACGAACAGATCTCTGCTCGCGAGTACGTTCGTGAGGCGTAGCCGCACCCCATCCGCGAGGTCCTCCTCCATCCTACGCCTCAGATCCGTGACCAGACCCTCTCGTCCGTGCAGCACCGTGGCACCTGCCAAGATGGCTGTGACGTCCTTGGAGAGCAAGGCTGTTACCCCATTCAAAAGACCCCGGTTATACGCTTCGAAGGCCTCGGCTACGTAGCTCCTTCGGGACTCCGAGAGCCTGCGCGCCTCGTCGTGTTCTGGTTTGGCCGCACCCAAAAGAGACTCAGCCAGCCTAGCCTTGACCTAACTCAGGCGGCTCTTGACCGTGCCGACCGGTACACCGAGGATGGCTGAATCTCCTCATACGAGGGGTAGCGCCCGAAGTAGCGCAGGACAGCGGTGACCATCAGAACCTCGGGGAGCTCGGAAATAGCCGTCCACACCCACTCGCGAAGCGCCAGCTGATCCATGTCATCCTCAGCCGATAGCCCGTGCAGGTCTGCGTCGAACCGATCGAGACAACCCCCCCGACCCGCAGCTGCGCCAAACAGATGTTCCGCGTGATGCCGCGCAGCCACCCTCCGACAGCTTCCGGATCTCGAAGACGGTCGATGTTGCCCAAGGCAACGAGAAAGGTCTCCTGAACGATATCTTCGGCCTCCGGTCCGTAGCCCAGCATGTACAGCGCCAGGCCGTAAAGGGATGCCCAGTGGCGCTCCAGCAGGATACCAAGGCTCGTGGCGTCACCCCCCTTGCGCTTCCCCGACGAGTTCCACATCACTCAGCACAACAGCTCTCCTCGTTCGCCCCAAACCATCATCTCACAGGGTGTGTTGTATCAGGCCGGTCGGATGTTCGAAATGTTAGCCATGTTTCGAATATAGGCGTTGGTCACATCAGGAAAATATGTCGGGTATCTGGAGATCCCCGGCCCAAGCCATGGACTGGTGGGCACGGCCCCTAGAAGCATTGCCTTCACCCCCCATGGCATCTTTTCCGACGCAGGATGAGAACTGGTCATCTCCGCGTGGTGGTAGCTCTCGCCGCACACTACCCTTTAGCTCTGACGCACCCTGTAGGATCTGAGGAACACAAAATCCAAACCCATCGGATTGAGAGCGCCCCTCGAGTCGCCGGGGCCGACACGCCGTCCTGCAGCTCTGCCTTCTTCAGAGCAGACCGTCAGAGCGCCTGATGTCTCAGGATCACCCTTCGCCACTCCCGATACGACGGGGCCTTCACCGGGCCTACTGGGACCCCGCCTCGCACGGTCCCGAGGTTAGTTATCGAAATGCGTTCGAGCCCGTTTCCAGGTCCGCCATCGCTGGTGACGGCGATCGCCAGGGTGTTCGCACCGCGTGGATCAAGGATACCGTTCGGCACGACAAAGGTATGCTGGGGACCGACGTCAGCTATGTACTGTCCCATGTTCCAGCCGTTGACGAAGATGAGCGCGCGGTATTTAGCACCCGAGCGGGGCACCGACGGGTCGCCTATCGTGATCCCGAGCGAGGTGTCGTTCTCTTCGGGGACAGATAGCCTGAAGGTCGTACGGTACCAGGAGGTACCGGGAGCGGCGTCCGGGGCGGGCACGGATGTCTCCTCCCAGTCGCTATCGGGGAAGCCCGGCAGATGCCAGCCCTCCCTCTCTCCGTAGAGTCCGCCGTTGTTAAAGGGGCCCCTTGCGGGATCAGGTATGTCCTCGCCACCGAGGTTGCCCTGTATGCGCCAGGAGATCGTAGTCCCGAGATCGGCGCCCGCAGCGTCGCTCAGGGAGACCGAGATGAGGCCGCGTCCCTCCTTGTGCGCGTCATTGACGCCGCCGTCCTCGTTGTGCCCGTTGTTTCTGACCATTACCGAGAGCACGTGTGGCCCGTCGCTGCGGATCTCAGACGGGACCTCAAAGATCGCGGTGCCGGTGGTGGGCGGCGAGCTCTGCCCAGCCTGCAACACGTGCTGCCCGAGGTAGTGACCGTCCAGCCAGGCCTGCAGCATCCCGGCCCCTCCCCCACCGTAGTGGAGCGTCACCCCCGCGGGTGAGCCCGAGAACCGCCCCCGATACCAGACGTCCCCATGGTGGAATCCATAGTCGTCGGCGGTAAGGACGGGCTCCCCGGCAGGAGGCGGTGTGGTACTCCCGGTCGAGGTCTTCTCCGCCCTCTGCCACCCGGAGTCGTCGAAGCCGGGTTCTGCCTCGGGTGATTCCCGCCTGTAGTGCCACACAGCCCGAGAGAGGCCGGGAAGCTCGAACGGTTCGGGGCCGGGCAGCCGCTTCCGGGCGCGCAGGCTGCCGGCGGCGCCGGGCGAGGCCTCCAGGTGCACGACGTTCCAGCTCACCTTCCGTACGCGTGCGGGAGCCCACACCTCGAGCTCTTCCTCCCCGGCAGTGTCCCCGCGCAGCGCGAGGAGTTCCCCTCTTACCGACGCGCCGCGCACCAGATATGGCCCACGGACGAGGACCGGCCCGGCGGAAGTCTCGTGGCGCCAGAAAGTACCGGCTGTCGTCAGGTCGGCGAGGAGCAGGGTGAGCGGGGGACGCCCTCCGCCCTTGATGCGCAGCTCGGTCAGCCCGTCGTGCACGTAGTCGAGCCTGAGATCCCCGCGGGTGCCGTCCCAGACGACGTCCACCCGACCCCTTCGCACCATCACCCGCGGGCGTGAGCTGTAGCGCAGTACCGTCTCCCCATCCTCCCCGTCGCGCCCGTAAAGCAGCGCGAGGTCCCCGGTATCGAGGGCGAAGTGGGTCATGATCTCTGAGGTGGAGTAGACCAGATGCTGACGCTCCAGCGGGTAGGAGGCGGCGAGTATCTTGGCGTCCTGCCCGGCTATCCTGAGCGTCCCGGAGCGGGGCACGGTGTACGATCCATCAACGGTGCCGATCTCGAAGGTGAAGGTATCGTCGCCCGTCAGGCTCGACGGATCGTGCATCGCGATGTAGAAGTGGGTGCCGGTCTTCCGATTCACGTTGTGGTAGACCTTCACGGTCGGTGAGGAGGCCGTCACGGCCTCCCCCCTCTCCACCCGGGTTATCTCCGAAGCGGCGCACCGAAGGAACAGCCCGATCTCTTTCATCGCCGTCGCCTTGGGCCGTATCTGGCGCGCCTCGTCGAAGGCGGCTCCGTAGTCGTAGGAGGTGTAGACGACGGGGGCGGGAAGCCACCCCCATGAGGTGCCGCCGAAGGTCATGTACACGTTGTGTACGGTGAGCCGGTTGGCTATGTTCGTCTTGTAGAAGACGCGCTCGTAGCCGGGCCCCTCCCTTCCAGCCATGCACCGGTAGGTACCCACGCTCCCCCAGTAATCGAACCATCCACCCCCGAACTCCGCGACGAATCCGGGGGTTCCTGGTGAGGCCGATGCCCCTCCCGTCGCCCCGCCTGGGCCCCAGATCCCCCAGTCGGGTGCGGCGTTGGGGCTCCCGGGCGTCCCGTCGCTGTGACACGTGCCACCGGGATAGCCGTCGAAAGCGTAGAGGTCTACAGGCCCGGAGATGGTCCCCGGCACGTCCGAGTCCGGGGGAACCCAGATGCCGTTGCGGCCCTTGTCGTTGTGGAAGATCGGGACGGTGATCCCATCGGCGCGCGCCCTGTCGTGGAGGTGTCGCATGTACGCACGCTGGGAGTCACCTGTCGCCGCGAGCTCATTCTCTATCTGGTAGAGGATCACGCTGCCCCCGCCGTCCGTGATCTGATGCCGCGCTATTATCCGGTTGATCTCTACGAACCACTCGTCTACGGCCCCGAGGTAGTCCGCAGCGTCGCTGCGTGCCCTCCCGGCTTGCGTCACGAGCCAGCCGGGGAAACCACCAGCGTCGAGCTCCCCATTTATATACGGCCCCGGGCGCGCGATGACGTACAGCCCGATCTCTTCTGTAAGCCGCAGAAAGCGGTCCATGTCTCGCACGCCAGTGAAGTCGTAGACGCCCCGCTTCGGCGAGTGATAGCCCCAGTCGAAGTAAGCCGAGACCGCGTTGTAACCCTCAGCCTTCATCTTCTCGAGGATGTCCCGCCAGAGATCCGGGCTCGGTAGCCGGAAAGGATGAAACTCCCCGGACCAGACGTACACCCGCCGGCCTCCTATAAAAAGCGAGTACTCGTCCCACGAGATCCCCCGCCCCCCGCCAGGCCTCGCTCTGACGGCAGACCCGGTCGCCCCGGCCAGCAC
>NZ_JAQKGV010000020.1 GCF_028617075.1 Rubrobacter calidifluminis
TGGCTTATGTGGTGAGCTTCACGCCGCTTGGGAGGTATCTGAGGGCGGTTGGTTCGAATCAGGAGGTGAGCCGGCTTGCAGGGGTGAGGGTCAACCGGCTGAGGTTTGGTGCGTTTGTGATGGCGGGGCTTTTTGCCGGAGTGGGGGGTGTTCTGAGCGTGGCAAGCAGTGGCGGGTTCGATCCCAACTCTTCGCAGACTTATCTGTTGCCGACCTTTGCTTCGGTGTTTCTCGGGACGGCTGTGATTGAGCCTGGGAGGTTCAACCCGGTTGGCAGTTTTGTAGCGATTTACTTTTTGGAGACGGGGATAGTGGGGTTGCAGTTGCTTGGGGCTTCTGGGTGGATAAGCGATGTGTTTTATGGGGCGGTGCTTGTGGTAGCGGTGACGATCTCTACGCTGATCGGGCGGCGCAAGTTGGGTTGATGATGAGGTGGGGGCTCGGAAATCAAGTGTGCGAGAAAAGGGAGAGGAGCAAATACAGTGAGATCCAGCCATAAGAAGACCAGAAGGCGTAAAACTGTAGGGATCACGCGGCTTGCCATTACGGTCACATCCCTTCTGTGCGTAGCCGCAGTGGTTGCCGCATGTGGTTCATCCGCCGGGTCGAGCGATAGTTCAAGCAAGAGCACCGGCTCAAGTAGCCCGGTTGCAAAGGCGGTGGCCAATTACGAGGCGCCGGTCAAGGAATATCAGCTTCCCGACACACCGTTGAAGAACGACGAGAGGTTGAAGGGCAAGACAATTTATTACATCCCGGTGTCCCAGGCCGTACCCGAGTTCGCGATCACAATAGCGAACCTGCAAAAAGCGGTGGCGGCGGTCGGTGCGAATCTGCAGGTGTGTGATGGCAAGGCCGCTCCGCCAGCGACCGCCGCTTGCGTGCAGCGGGCGATCAACAACGGAGCATCTGGCATCATCCTCGATGCGATCCCACCGCAGTTTGCCGAGAACCAGATAGACACCGCCATAAAGAAAGGAATCGCGGTCGAGGTCGCCGATCAGCTGCCCGATCCAACATTCGCCAGCAAAGTAGCGAACAAAGACAAGATCACGTTCGTGCCGGGCGTATCGGTGATAATGCAGAAGGCCGTCAGTGACTGGATCATAAAAGACTCAGGTGGCAAGGCCAAAGTGCTGATCAACGAGGTCACCGACGGCCCCTCCCCGATAGGGTTCATACGCGAGGGTGCGCTGCCGCAGTTCAGGAAGTACTGCCCAGATTGCACCATAACGATCAACAAGGTTTCCACCTCGAACTTCTCGATGGTTCCCAGCTCGACCAGCGCTGCGCTGACCCGCCATCCGGACACCAACTATGTCTACTCCGAATTCGACCAGTTCCTGCAGGTTACCCAACAGGGAGTTCAGCAGACCGGTTACTTGAACAAGGTCAAGGGGGTATCAACCACTGCATTGCTTGCGGGGCTACAGAAGCTGAAAAACAAAGATTATCTGTACGCAGACGCCGGTCAGGATTATCCCTACACCGCTTATGCGGAGGCGGATGTAATCTATCGCATGATCCTGGGACAGCCGGTTCCGGCCGAGCATATCCCGATGCGGCTGTTCACTCGCCAGAACGTCGGGTCTCTACAGCTGAGCCAGGAGGCACAGAACAATGGCTCATGGTTCGGCCCGACGAACTTCCCGACGAAGTTTGAGAAGCTGTGGGGAGTCTCATGACGGAACATTCGCACGGTGCTCCGCTCCGCCTGAGTGTCGAGCACCTCAGCAAAACCTTCGGCCAATACCGGGCGCTCAGCGACGTCCACATAGAGGTCAAGGCCGGAGAGGTGCATGGTCTGGTGGGGCAAAACGGGGCTGGAAAATCGACTCTTGCCAAGATTCTGTCGGGATACTACGCTCCTGATCCAGGAGCGGAGGTCAAGGTTGACGGCGAGCGGCTGGACCTGCCGGTGCCACCGGCCGAACTGAATCGGCGCTACGGAGTGGCGATCGTACACCAGTCGCTCGGCTTACTAGACGAGCTCAGCGTTATAGAGAACCTGCGGCTCGGTCGCTACGGCCGCCGCCGGTTCTCCCGGCGCATCGATTGGGAATCTGAGAAGGCAGCCGTGATACCGGTTTTAAAGCGTCTGGATTGTGAGGTAGACCTGGACGCCCCGACCGGTACGCTCCCCGCGGAAACCCGGGCGACTATCGCCATAGCCCGAGCGCTGACGGATCACCAGCCAGGCAAGGGATTGATCATCTTCGACGAATCGACCCGGGCGCTCAGCCGAGACGCTCTGAACCATTTCTATAAACTAGTCGACTCCGTCCGGGCAGAGGGGGTAGCGGTACTGTTGATCTGTCATCGCCTGGAGGAGGTTCTGGAGCATACCGACCGCGTGACGGTGCTTCGTGATGGACGGGTAGCCGCTAGCAGCCTGAAGACCAGATCTCTATCGGAGGTCGAGCTCACCAATCACATGCTCGGTCGCACCCTTGATACCACCAAGAAGCTGCGCGAAAGACGGCTCACTTCGACCGACACCGAAGTCCCGCCGGCCAGCCCCCGCGAGGAAGGCGACCGTGGTGTGGGCCTGATCGCCAGCAGGGTAACCAACGACGTGGTCAAACCCTTGGACATGGAGGTGCGTCCCGGGGAGGTCGTCGGCCTCACCGGCTTGGTCGGGTCAGGATTCGACCAAGTCCCCTACCTGCTCGGTGGTGCCAGACGGGCCTCCGGCGGCACCATCACCGTTGGTAACAGGACGATCGACCTGGTGCAAGAGAGCAACCCCTGCCGGACACTTCTGGAAGCCGGCGTTGCCCTAGTACCCGACGACCGCGAGAAATTCGGCCTGATGATGGACCAGTCGATCAGGGAGAATATCACGCTCCCACTCGTCCGTCGGAAGGGCCACCGGCTGTGGGTCGGCAAAGACTGGCAGTACGAAGAAGTCCGACAGATGATCGCCAGGCTCAGCATCAAACCGCCGGAACCGGATATTACGGTCAGTTCATTGAGTGGCGGTAACCAGCAGAAGGTCCTGCTCGGGAAATGGCTGGCTGGCAACCCGCTGGTCTTGCTGCTGCACGAGCCGACCCAAGCTGTCGACGTCGGGGCTCGCCAAGATATTCTCGGCGCGATCAGCGAGGCTGCTGGCGGCGGTTGTGCGGTCGTGATCGCCTCCACCTACGCAGATGAGCTAGCAATGATCGCAGATCGCGTGCTGGTCTTTGGCGACGGGTCCGTCACCCAGGAGCTGACCGGAGAGCTCAGCCAAGATGAAATAATCGAGGCAACGTTCGTCGCCATGCGGCAGAGGTCTCTCAAAACCTGACCTGAGAAAGGAAGCGAGACAGGAAAGCAACCGTTTTGAGGAGTCATGGGTTAGAACATGAGAGTACTTCCAGAGAGTACAGTCTCTCATCACAGCGTTGTGGATGGTGAGCAGCTTTCTCCTACAAGTGCTAAGGGCTTCCATGTAGAGCGCTTCTCTAACCCTCGCCCTACCGCCCCACATCGTGTGCCCGCCTCTCAAAGTACCCGAGTTTCGGTTAAGGGAAGCGACATCTACGAGGGCCGAGCGCTCTTTGGGAGAAAAGGAGCCGAGCTCCGGCAGTTCCGCAAGGAGCGTCCTGCAAAGCACAGGACCTACTCCGGAAACGCTTCGAAGAAGAGTCTCGTTCGCCCTGAAGGTGGAGCTCTGTTCGATGGTCTCATCAAGATCCCGGTCGGTGCGAGCAAGCTCTTTTTTGAGCCACCTTATGTGAGCTTCGATGCGAGAGTGCACGGCCCTGGAGGTGCTCGCCCCGAGGCGATTTTTCCCGGCGGTCAACATGCGCACGCTCTGCCTTCTCCTGGCAAGGATCTCCCCAAACTCCCTGGCTTCTTCGTCGGGTATGGTCCTGGGGGTGGGACGGATGGCCTGTGTGAAGCAGGCAAGAACGAGAGCATCCAGAGCGTCGGTCTTGGCCAGTTGCCCGGTGACTTTGGCAAAGTCACTCGCCTGGCGGGGATTGACCACAAAGAGTGCTGCTCCCGAGACGGCCAGGGCCGCAACGACGGGACGCTCGAAGCTTCCCGTGACCTCCAACACCACCAGAGCCTCTGGGAGATTGGCGAACTTGCCGATAAGCGCGTCGATGCCAGCCTCGTCGTTGGAAACGACGAAGTGTTGGGGGGCAGGGAGGATGACGACATCCAGGGTAACCTTGGAGACATCTATCCCCACCTCTCTTCTTCCACTGGCGCTCAAAATGGCTCTCCTTTCCCTCCTGCGACACCCAACCTTGCGGGTACGGGCTCGGGAAGTTCCTCGGCCCAGGCAACTGTTCGGGCTCCTCCGGCAGGAGCTTTAGAAGGGCGCGGCGATCACGGTTTCCCCGCGGTCTCCAAGCGAAGCTCGGGACCAAGGAGTATTCGATCTACCGCGCCCACACTGACCGCTTGTAGACAAAAACCAAAACACAAGGAGCAGGAGAACATGAGTGACCTCACGGAGGCCAGCGTCGAGTACTCACATGATGGGACCAGATTGGTCGGACATCTGGTGGCCCGTGCGGATGGAGCCAAACGGCCTGGAGTGTTGCTGATCCACGACGCCTTCGGCGTTTCGGATCCGATGAAGGCGACTGCGCGCAGGATAGCCACACTCGGTTACACGGTCTTACTCGCCGACATGTGGGGAGACGGCAGGATACCGAAGGGTGAAGAGGAAATCGGGCCACTGATCGGCGCCATGGCTAACGACCGGGCGACGTGGACCGGCCGGGTGGATGCAGCCCACCGGCAACTGCTTGCCCAAGAACAGGTGACAGAAGGTCCGGTGGTCGCGGTAGGTTACTGCTTCGGGGGATCCTCCGCACTCGAGTACGTGCGCGTCGGTGGTACCGTCGCCGGGGCCGTCAGCTTCCACGGTGGTCTCGATCTCGTCGGCACCGACTGGTCTGCGGCCAACAAGGATGCTTCGGTGCTGATTCTAACCGGTGCAGAAGATCCGATGTCGCCACCACAGGTGGTCTTCGAGCTCGAGAAGGCGATGACCACGGCCGGCGTGAGGTGGGAGGTCACTTCTTACGGACATACTAAACACGCCTTTACGAACCCGCAGGCCGACAAGTCTGGTAATCCTGACGTGATGGCCTATGACGTCCGTGCCGACCGGCGTTCCTGGGAATCATTCAGACTGTTCCTGGAGGAGCTGGCGTAAATGCCCGCCCCCTCCAACACGCTCAAGCCAGAGACCGCCAGCGTCCTGGCATCGGTCTCCACAGCCACGCTCAGCCAGCAGTTGCGCAGCAGAGGCCTCAACAGCACTTACTTCGATGGGCTGACCCCAGCAAGGCCCGATCTGCGCATGGTCGGCGTCGCACGCACGCTGCGCTACACGGCGCTGCGGGAAGACGTCTTCAAGCAACGTGGTGGTGGCATGAACGCCCAGAAACGCCTCATTGACACGATCGGGCCGGGAGAGGTGCTCGTGATCGAGGCCCGGGAGGACCGTCACGCCGGCACAATAGGTGACATTCTGGCGCTGCGCCTTAAGGTCCGGGGCGGGGCTGGAGTGGTGACCGACGGTGCGGTCCGCGATGACACCGCGATGCGGGCGCTGGATCTACCCTACTACCGAGGTGCCGTGAACGCCGCGGTGCTCGGTCGCCGCCACGTGCCAATGGACTCAGACCTGCCGATCACCTGCGCCGGCGTGCTAGTTATGCCCGGCGACGTAATCGTCGGGGACAGTGATGGTGTAATCCTGATCCCCGCCGCCCTAGCTGATGAGGTTGCCGCAGCCGCCTTGCAGCAGGAGCATGAGGAACAGTATATCTCCGAACGGGTGGCGGCAGGAGAATCCCTTGAAGGACTTTATCCACTCGGCTCAGAGCAGCGGCGGCGATACGAACAGTGGGCGAAAGGTAGAGGTGCAAGCAAATGAGGTTTCGAGGTAATCTGGAAGCCCTAAAAGGGCCTTTCGGAGCGGTAATCACACCTTTTACGGAAGAGGGGGAGGTAGATCTAGACAGCCTGCGCAAGCTCGCACGTTTCCAGCGCGACGGCGGCCTGACTGGCCTGTCGATCGGTGGATCCACGGGTGAACCTTCGAGTCAGACACTCGACGAGCGGATCGCGGCGATGGAGGTCGTCGCCGAGGTGACGGCCGATCAGATCCCATTCATCCCAGCGACCGGATCCAGCAGGCTCGATGAGACGCTGGAGCTAACCCGCAAAGCCATCGAACTCGGCGCCGATGCCGTTTTACTGATCACCCCTTACTATGCCAGGCCGACCCAGCGGGCGCTGGTAGAGTGGTACAAGGTTGTCTCTCGAGAATTCCCAGACGTCCCGGTCATCATCTACAATGTCCCGACCAGAACCGCCGTCGACGTCAATCCCGAAACCGTGCTGGAGATCCGCCGCAGCTGCGAAAACGTCGTCGGAATTAAGGAAACGACTCGGGATTTCGAACACTTCTCCCGGGTCATCGCACTCTGCGGCCGGGATTTTCTGGTATGGTCCGGGATTGAGCTGCTGTGCCTGCCGCTGTTGGCCCTGGGTGGGGTCGGATATATCAGCGCCCTGGCGAACATCACCCCTCGCTCTCTCGCCGATATGTACCTAGCCTGGCAGCGGGGCGACGTTGTGGAGGCCCAGCGAATTCACTATGCCCTGCACCCATTGGCCGATCTGCTGTTCGTCGAAACCAACCCGGCGCCCGCCAAATGGGTGCTCCACCGGGCCGGCAAGCTCTCCTCAGCAAAGGTCCGACCGCCGCTCATAGAACTCACCGAAGGTGGTCAGGATAGGGCAGGCGCGCTCCTGGCAAAGGCAAGTGACATAATCGCATACGAGGGATTGGAAATGGCACCGCTGCATACACGATCATGAAGCAATCATAATTCTCAAAACCCTGTGCCATAAAGCAACTGGAGGTCAGAAGATGCTGCCGACCGCGAACTTGAACCCGCCTTTTAACATTACCCGGGCAAGCCACGTCTGCCTGGCGGTCACCGATCTCGCGCGCAGCCGTGACTTCTATCGCGATGTTATAGGGCTGATCGTCACCGCCGAGACCGACGATACCGTATACCTGCGCGGCCTGGAGGAGGCCGCCCACCACAGCCTGGTGCTGCGCAACGTCGAATCAGAACCTCTGGCCCTGTATGTCGGTTTCCGCGTCCGGATGGCGGAGGATATCGACGCCGCCGAGCGTTACCTTGCCAGCACGGGTATCCGGTGTGAGCGCGTGGAGATCCCCCACCAGGGGCCGACGCTGCGCTTTAGAGATCCGGTCGGCACGCATATAGAGCTGACAGCCTCGATGGACGTGGTCGACCGGCGGATGCAGTCTTACAACGAGTTTCGGGCTGGATCTCCACAGCGCCTGGACCACTTCCAGGTCGTCAGCCACGACGTGCAGACAGCCACCGAATTCTGGTCCACCCTCGGCATGCGTATGTCCGAATACACCGCACGCGACGGTACCGACGAATTATGGGGCACGTGGCTGGAGGTCAAGGGCAACACCCACGATCTGGTATTCACCAACGGACACGGCCCCCGCCTGCATCACTTCGCCTACACCGTCCCGGACACAACCTCACTGATCCATGCGGCCGACGTGGCCGGGAGCCTCGGTTTCGGTGATGAGATCGACCGCGGACCTGGACGTCACGGCATCAGCAACGCCCTGTTTCTGTACCTGAGAGACCCAGACCAGCACCGGATCGAGCTGTTCACCAGCCACTACCAGTTCATCGATCTCGAAGACCGGCCAATGCGCTGGGACCTCAGCAATCCTCGCCGCGCCCAGTTGTGGGGCATGCCTGCGTCCAGGAGGTGGTTCTTCGAGGCCAGCAAGTTCCCGGGAGAGCCCGTCAGGAAGCCACTGCTGCAGGCTAAGCCGGAAACACTGGAAGACTCTCTTTCCATCCACTGAGCAGCCCCCCAAAGGAACCGCGACCTATATGGCAAGATCCCTCGGAACCACAACGATCGGCCCGAGGGACCCCACCTCCGTCATCTTTCTACCTGACGGCGATCCTCCTCGCCTTCGTCCTCACCCGGGAAGTAGATGTCGTCAACCTCTATGTTGACCTCCTTGACCTTAAGCCCAACAAGGCTCTCTATGCGGCTTATGACGTTCCTTCTCACAGCCTCGGCAAGCTGCGGTATCGGCTTGCCATACTCGGTGGTCATCTTCAGATCCACCGCCGTCTCCTCCTGGCCCACCTCAACGGAAACCCCCCGCGTCTGACCGCTGACTCCAGGGACGTTGCCGATGAGGTTGCCAACGGCTCCTGCAGCACCACCACTGCCCATCCTCACGCCGTCTATCTCCTGGGCAGCGATGCCGGCTATCCTGGCTACCACGTTGTCCTCTATCCTGGTCGAGCCCCGGCCGCTCTGCAGCCCACCCGACTGCTGCTGGCTCTGCCTGTTCCTCTCTCGCTGCTCGGTCATTTTCCCTCCTTCTACATGAATCTCGCGCTCCAGCTGTTCCGACTCCTTCAGCCTCCGCGCAACCTTCCGATCACTCCCCGCCCCGCCACCAGCCTCCCGGATCCGGCCAGCCCCACCGTATCCAAACAAACCCGTCAGCAGGCCAGTTCCGAGTCCAGCCACGAAAGCGAGCGCAACACAGACTGCCTCCTCCAGACAGGACCGGGAAGGCGAAGCGCGAAGATGCCTCGCGCAATATTCCAACACCCTCTCCCCCCCTCCTACACCAACATCCGAGCCCAATCATCCAAAACCCATGTGTATCTCAGACCCTGCTCCAAAGCACCCGTCCTCACCGAAGATAAAGACCCCGTAAAACATGCCGGGGCCACCACATCAGCGGCGGCCCCGTAACCATTTATCCCTTCGCCTGCTACTTCCCGAACTTCTCCTTTACGTCGCCCTTCTTCTCCTTGAGCTCACCTTCCTTCTGCTCGGCCTTGCCCTCGCTCTTCTTGGCCTCGTCGCCCGTCACGGCCCCGGCCGCCTCCTTGAGCTTGCCCTTGGCCTTGTCCACAAGACCCTCCACCTTGTCGCGCTGACTGTCGCTGGCCATCAGTCTCTCCTTTCGTTGATCGGGATCGATCTCACCAACAGCGTGGTTATACCCCATTTTGTCGATCTATTATTAGCGTTTTAACGAAGGTTTAATCTCTCGCCTCTAGTCTTCACCTCCTTCGGTTCTCAAAGAGCGGCTCTCCCAGGGTGGCACGCCCCTTCTACGCCCGGTACGCGCTCCCCAGAGTCCCCCTATCACGCCTCCGGCGAATGGGAGGAGCAGGGCGAGTATGCCCGAAGCGGTTGCTATCGAGGAGATATCATGCCCGGATGCTCCTGTGGAAGGGGAAGACGGGAGGGTGATGTTGTTGAGCTGATCTGCGAACCCGGCTCCGACGACGGTTGCTGCCGCCAGGGCCACTACCGTTACGATCAGGCCAAGCAGGGCAACCAGCAGGCCGTGTTTCGCTCCGCCCCGGCTCGCCATGCGACCTGCCGCGTACCCACCTACCAAGTAGGCGATGAAAAGGGTTACGAGGAGCCCTATCAGGCCGGAGAGTCCGCCGGACGAAACGTCGTTTCCGCCACCTTTGACGACGGCACCCACGATGGCGCTCACTACTCCTGAGAGTACGAGTGCGGCGCCCAGTGCGGACAGCCAGCCGAGCACAATACTTATCCAGCTCGTCCCCCGTTCCATCTCCGAGCGCAGGTGGTCCTCGCGCTGCCTTTCGGTCTCCGCCAGACGCTCCGCCTCTCCTGGTCCGTTGGTGATCCGGGCGGATTCGCCGCCTCTACCGGTTGTCATACGTCTTTCCCTGGCGGTGCCGGGAGGCGTGTAAGACTCACCCGACCCCTCTCGGAAAGATCTGTCGTGTTCTCTATCAGGCATTTCCCGAGACTCCTTTCACTATCATCTGCACGATACGACTCACCTTCCCCGGCGCGATCTTCTCTCCCGATATCTGCGCCAGAGAAAAGGTAAGAGGGTGACGAGGACCCTCCTCAACAGGGTTCCCACTGATGACACTCCTTTCCAGGTACTAGCGCCTGCGGCTGGAATAGCCCCTGTTGCCGGCCACCAGCCGGTAGATCACGAGCAGTACCACCGCTCCTATCACCGAGACGATCACCGAGGCCACGTTCACCCCGCTCACCCCGGGACCGCCCAGAGCACCGACTATCGCCCCTCCTACGATCGCCCCGACGATGCCGATCACGACAGTGACCACCAGCCCGCCGGGATCCCTGCCGGGCATGATCCACTTCGCTATGGCGCCGGCTATGAACCCCAGCACTATCCAGGATATGATGCCCAACTAAAGCAACCTCCTCAGGTTTTTTCGAACTACACCCATGTAGACAGCGCCCCCATCCGATCCGTTACACCGACCGAAACACTCTCGCGCAGCCTCTCCGGTGTGTACACACCGCGCTCTCTCATTCCAACCACCACCGAGAACGAGTGCCCGATGCGACCATCTCCGGTTCCGGGAGAAACACTCTTTGTGCAAATCGACGTTGATAGGGCAAATACGCGGATGCAACCATCCTCACAGGGGGAACCAGAACCGCCGGATGCAGAGGGGGGTGGGTACGGAGGAAGAAGACGAGCGGGTGTGCACTGGGGAACGGTCATGACGCCGCGCAAGGTCCGGCCGAGGATCAAGAGGAGAAGTATGGAGCTGCAGGTAGAACCCGGAGTAGAAGAGTTCATCAGGAAGGAGCACAGGCTGCTCATAGACGGCGAGTGGGTCGAGGCCGCCTCGGGCAGGACTTTCGAGACAATAAACCCGGCTACTGAGGAGCATCTGGCGAATGTTGCCTGGGGTGAGGCCGAGGACGTCGATCGGGCCGTGAGGGCCGCGAGGAGGGCCTTCGCCGACGACTCGCCGTGGCGGAGGATGAGCCTCTCCGACCGCGGGCGCCTCATCTACAGGATCAGCGAGCTCATCGAGGAGCACGCCGACGAGTTCGCCATGCTCGAGACGCTCGACAACGGCAAGCCGTTCGCGGTGGCGAAGGCGGCGGACGTCGCTCTCGCAGCCGACCTCTTCCGCTACATGGCCGGCTGGCCGACGAAGATCGAGGGCAACACCATCCCCGTCTCGGCCGTTGCGACCGGCGGGGAGTTTCTCGGGATGACCCTCAAGGAGCCCGTCGGGGTGGTGGGCCAGATCATACCGTGGAACTTCCCGCTCCTCATGGCGGCCTGGAAGCTCGGCCCGGTGCTGGCCGCTGGCTGCACCGTCGTTCTCAAGCCCGCCGAGCAGACCCCGCTCTCGGCGCTGCGCCTGGGAGAGCTCCTTCTGGAAGCCGGGCTACCCGACGGGGTGGTCAACATCGTCACCGGCTTCGGCGATGCGGGAGCGGCCCTCGCCGCTCACGACGACGTCGACAAGGTGGCCTTCACCGGCTCGACGGAGGTCGGGAAGCTCATCGTCAAGGCAGCCGCGGGGAACCTCAAGAAGGTCACCCTGGAGCTCGGCGGCAAGTCGCCCAACGTGGTGTTCAAGGACGCCGACCTGGAGGTGGCCATCTCCGGTGCGGCGAACGGCATCTTCTTCAACCACGGCCAGTGCTGCAACGCGGGCTCCAGGCTCTTCGTCGAGCGGGAGGTCTACGACGAGGTCGTCGAGGGCGTGGCGGAGAGAGCCAAAAACATCAGGCTCGGCAGCGGCCTCGACCCCGAAACCGAGATGGGGCCCCTGATCTCCGACGAGCAGTTCGAGAAGGTTCTCGGCTACATCGAGCAGGGCCGCGAGGCCGGAGCCGAGACGTACGTCGGCGGGGGACGGGCCGGGAGCCGCGGCTACTTCGTCGAGCCGACGATCCTCACGAACACCTCGCCGGAGATGTCCGTGGTCAGGGAGGAGATCTTCGGTCCGGTGGTCGTGGCGATACCGTTCTCGGACCCCGAGGAGCTCGTCGCGGAGGCCAACGACACCCGTTACGGGCTCGCCGCCGGGGTCTTCACCCGCGACATCTCCAAGGCCTACAGGACCGCCAAGCGCCTGCGGGCCGGCACAGTGTGGATAAACTGCTACCACGTCTTCGACGCTGCGCTGCCCTTCGGCGGCTACAAGGAGAGCGGCTGGGGGAGGGAGATGGGCCACGACGTGCTCGAGAACTACCTCGAGACCAAGTCCGTTGTCACGGCCATATAAATCAACATCTGCGGGAGGGTGTCATCCTGACCCTCCCGCATTATTTTTGCCACGGCGGCCAACCGCCGGTCGGGCCCATTATTACCTGGGCGAGCAACAAGCCCGCAAGCAAAATCCCCAACACCAGTATGGAGGACTCAATGTTTCAGATCGACCTGTTGATCGACCATGACGACCGCCCTGCCAGCGGCGGCGCCACCTTCGTGCGGCGCAACCCGATCACCGGTGAGATCGCCACCCGCGCGGCTGCAGCGACCGTGGAGGACTCACTTGCGGCGGCCGATGCCGCGGCGCATGCCTTCCCGGACTGGTCTCAGCTCGGTCCGGGCGCCCGCCGTGCGATGCTGCTCAAGGCGGGCGACGATCTCGAGGCGCGCACACCGAGTTCATCGCCCGCGCCGTGGCCGAAACCGGCGCCACCGCCGGCTGGATCGGTTTCAATTGCAAGCTCGCCGCCAACATGCTGCGCGAGGCCGCCTCGATGACGACGCAGATCACCGGCGAGATCATTCCCTCCGATGTGCCTGGTCTGCTCGCCATGTCCCATCGCCAGCCTGTCGGTGTCGTGCTGGGCGTAGCACCGTGGAACGCCCCCGTGATCCTCGGCACCCGGGCGCTGGCCATGCCGCTGGCGTGTGGCAACACCGTGGTGCTCAAAGCCAGCGAGCTGTGCCCGGGCACGCACCGCCTGATCGGCGAGGCCCTGCGAGAGGCGGGCCTGCCGCCGGGCGTCGTAAACGTCGTCACCCACGCGCCCGAAGATGCCCCGGCCATCGTCGAGGGGCTCATCGCACACCCGGCCGTGCGTCGCATCAACTTCACCGGCAGCTCGAAGGTCGGGCGTGTCGTCGCGATCAAGGCGGCCGAGCACTTCAAACGCGTGCTGCTGGAACTGGGTGGCAAAGCCCCGGTAGTTGTGTTGGACGATGCAGATCTTGACGCCGCCGTTGCCGCGTGCTCCTTCGGCGCCTTCATGAACCAGGGTCAGATCTGCATGTCCACCGAGCGTATCATCGTGGACGAAGCCATCGCCGACGACTTCGTGCAGCGCCTGACTGCCAAGGCGGACAGCCTCACGGTGGGCGATCCTCGCCAGGGCCATGCAGCGCTGGGATCCGTGGTGGACCTCAGCGTCGCCGAACGTGTGCAGGCACTCATCGACGACGCGCTCGCCAAAGGTGCACGTCTTGTTGCCGGCGGCAAGAGCCAGGATACCTTGATGGGTGCGCACGTGCTGGACCACGTCACAACGGGCATGCACATCTACCGGGAAGAGTCCTTCGGACCCGTGGTCGGTGTGGTGCGGGTGCGTGGGGTGGACGAAGCCGTGCGGGTGGCCAACGACACAGAATACGGCCTCTCGGCCGCCGTGTTCGGGCGTGACGTGAACCGCGCGCTGGCGGTGGCTAGTCGCATAGAATCGGGCATCTGCCACGTTAACGGCCCTACGGTGCACGACGAAGCCCAAATGCCTTTTGGTGGTGTCAAGGCCTCGGGCTGGGGCCGCTTCGGCGGCAAGGCTGCGATCGACGAGTTCACCGAGCTGCGCTGGATAACAGTGCAGTCTGGCGAGCGTGAATATCCCTTTTGAGCCCGGCAAAATACAGAGCACATACCAAAACATACGGTCCAGGATGCAATCATCCGGCGGGAGAAAAGTTCTCCGCCGTATAACGGCCTCCTCTCTCAGATCTGTTTCATGATGTCGGGGAAAATCATCCACACCAATACGTTCAAGATTCGCTCCACCACGCTCTCACGGCATCCTGGAAGGAAATCCCCCTTCCCGGGGTGTCGCCCTCGACCACGGTTCGCCCCCGACGATGAGCAGCCCCGCCGGCTACACATGCAGGGTGCAGACCTCGGGTATGATGTGGTTCCGGTGAAGAGCTTGATGACATGCCGGTTGCAACACGTCACCGGGCAAGAGGAGAGGGAGGAATGGTGGCCGGTAGCCGGGGAATACTCGAGGCCATAGAAGTCAAGAAGCGGGGAGGTGAGCTCTCGCAGGCGACGATAGAGGAAGTCGTCGACGGGTACACGGCGGGTGAAATCCCCGACTACCAGATGTCCGCCCTACTCATGGCGATCCTGCTGAAGGGCATGAACTACGGGGAGACGCTCGCGATGACCCGGGCGATGGCGTACTCCGGGAAGCACTATTCGTTTCCGGGATGCGCCGACAAGCACTCCACGGGCGGGGTCGGAGACAAGGTCTCGCTCACCGCTCTCCCCGTCGCCGCCGCCTGCGGGCTCCCGGTCGCCAAGCTCTCCGGCCGGGGGCTGGGGACGACGGGTGGGACGGTGGACAAGCTCGAGTCCATCCCCGGCTTTTCGTGCGCGCTCACGGAGGATCGCTTCCGGAGGCAGGTCGAGGAGGTGGGGATCGCGATCGGAGAGGCCGGGGAGGTCGCTCCGGCGGATCGGGCGATCTACGCCTTGAGGGACGCGACCGCGACGGTGGACTCGCTGCCGCTCATCGCATCCTCGATCGTCTCCAAGAAGGTGGCCACCGGCGCGGAGTTTTTGCTCTACGACGTGAAGTGCGGCTCGGGAGCGTTCATGAGGAGCGTGGAGGACGCCCGCGAGCTAGCCGGGACGCTCGTTCGGCTGAGCGGTCAGTTCGGCATCTCCGCCTCGGCGATCATCACCGGGATGGACGAGCCGCTGGGCAGCGCCGTCGGCAACGCGCTCGAGGTGCGGGAGGCCGTGCGGTTCCTGCAGGAAGCGCCCGTACGGGAGGACCTCTCCGAGACCGCGAAAGCCGTCGCCTCGCGCCTGCTCTCGCTCGCGGGGCGGGAGGAACCCGGACGGGAGGTCGAGCGGGCCATCTCCTCGGGAGCGGCCTACGAGACCTTCCTCCGCCTCGTCGCCGCCCAGGGGGGCGACCCCTCGGCGCTCGACGCCCTCCCCGTCTCCGGTGAGGTCGAGAGCGTGAGAGCCCCCCGCGACGGTTACGTCGCCCGGTTCGACGCCCGCCTCGTCGGAGAGGCGGCGCTGCTGCTCGGCGCCGGGAGGCAGAAGAAAGGGGAGGCTGTAGACCCCGGCGTTGGCGTCGAGGTACTCGTCCGGGTTGGGGACAGGGTCGGGCGCGGGCAGGAGGTAGCACTCCTCTACCACAGGTCGGGCAGGGGCCTCGAAGGGGCCAGGAGGTTGCTCACGCGCTCGCTCGAACTGACCGATGAGCCATCCTCCCCTCCCCCTGCTATCCTTGAGGTTTTGTAGAAGAGAATGGAGGAGGGAGGTAGCGAGACTTGAGCCCGGTCCACCTGCGCGCCGAGCCGGGAGACTACGCCGAGAACGTGCTCTTGCCGGGCGATCCCCGGCGGGCGCGCTACGTAGCAGAGAACTTCTTCAAGGAGGCCCGGCTCGTCAACGAGGAGCGCGGGATGCTAGGTTACACCGGCACCTACAAAGGCCGTCCCGTCTCGGTGCAGACGACCGGGATGGGGTGCCCGAGCGCCTCCATCGTGACGGAAGAGCTGCTGCAGCTCGGAGCCAGGAACCTCCTCAGGGTCGGGACCTGCGGCGGGTACCACCCGGACATGCAACTCGGGGACCTCGTCATCGCCACCGCTGCGACCCCGCTCGACGGCACCGTCTCCAAGCTCACCCGCGGGCTGCCCTACGCCCCGGCGGCCAGCTTCGACATCGTCCACGCCGCCCACCACGCCGCGCAGGGATCGGGCAGGAAGGTCTTCACCGGGCCGGTCGTCAGCTCCGATCTTTTCTATGATCCCATGCCGCATCCGAAAGAGACGTGGGGCAAGTTCGGTGTTCTCGCCGTCGAGATGGAGGCCGCGGCCATCTTCACCCTGGCCGCGATGCACGGGGCAAGGGCGGGTTGTCTCCTCACCGTATCCGACACCTTCACCGAGCAGGAGGCCGTGCGGATCTCGGACGCGGCCCTGAGGGATGCGGTGGATGGCATGGTGGAACTGGCACTCGAGACCCTCTGCGCGCTAGACTGGCGCTCTGGGGGATAGCATCCTGGAGAGGACCCGGCAAGACGTTGACCATCCTCGACGAAGCAGGCATACCCGATGTGCTCTCACCGCTTTGCGGTCTGAGGAGCCTCTCCGGTCAACTGCCCGACGTGCTCATCGTCCTCGTCGGAACCCGCTCTGAAGTACACCTGTCCCGCCTGCTGCCGGGAGCCCTGACCTCGGACTACTCACCGGGAGAGCGGGTTCGGTTCATCCTGCTCGACCCGGAGACGAAGGTGAGACAGGGGAGCGTGGCCTCCGGCGTAGCCGAGGCGGCCGACGGCCTGAGAGGGATCGCCGCGGTGTTCGTGGTCTGCGGGCGTACCGCCAGGTACCTGGGAGTCGACCCCGCCTTCGAAGCCCGGCTCGCGGAGAGAAGACTGGGGGTTCCGGTCCGGTCGGTCGGACTCGAGCCCGAAGGCCCACGCGTCCTGTCGACCGATCTGGAGGACCGGGTGCTGGCGGCGCTCGTCAGCCTGTGCCCGGCGGCCACGGCCGAGAATCCCGCCCCCCCGCCACCGAAGGGCAGCACCGGGCGGCTGTTCGGAAACCTATTCGTGACCGGAAGGGTGCAGAGGCAGGCCAGGGAACGCCCCCGTCGGGTGGTCCTCCTCGGGGCCGGCGTTCCCCCCCGTGCCTGGCAGGAGCTCGCCTCGGAGTTCGACCGGCTCGGGATCGAGGTAGCAGGCGGGCTGCCGGGGCTCGGAGCGGCAAGCCTGCCCGCCCTGGGCGAAGGGGTGGTAGCGGCCGTCTGCTCACCCTACCTGCCGACTGCGGCCCGGGCTGCGGCCGAACGCGGCGTGCTGGTGGTGCGCAGTTTGGTCCCGATCGGGATCGGGGGCACCTCGCGGTTTCTGCAGGACGTGGCCCTGGCCGCAGGCCTTGAGGCGGAGCGGACATCCAGGCCGAACTCGGCCCACGAGGAGCTCGAGTCTCTCAGGAGCCGTATCCGGGGCAAGAGGATCTTCTTCGCCGGTGACACCGGGCTCGAGCTGCCGCTGGCGCGCTTCCTGGCGGACGCCGGGGCGGTCATCGTGGAGGTGGGCGTACCGCGCCTCGACCGCCGGGTGCTCTCTGCGGAGATACAGGCGCTCGGAGGCGAGGTGGACGTGGTGGAGGCCCCGGATCCTGAGGGACAGATGGAGCGTATCGAAAGGAGTCATCCTGACATCGTCGTCGCGAGTGCCGGTCTGTACGTTCCCCTCACCGCCCGGGGATGGCTGTGCTGCCTGAGCACCGAACTCGTGCAGCTCGGGGTCTACGGCTACGCAGGAGCCCGAAGGGTGCTCGGGTTTTTCTGCGACATCCTGGATCGGGCCGGTGATCTGGACTCGATAAAGCTGTGAGAGTGGTCTCGGGCGTCTACGAGGGCCCTTCGGCTCACGGCATCCTGAGGGTGGCCGCGAGCCTGAAGGACGTGTGGGTAATCTTCCGGGCTTCCGCCCACGAGGAGTACTTCCAGGTCCTCTGGGGCCCCTGGGCGCGCTTCGAGGATCGCGCACCCGTCTCGCTCAGCCCGGCGGGCGGGGGGACGGAAGATCTGGAGAAGGACATACTCGAGGCCGTGCGGCGGCATCCCGAGGTCGGCGCCGTCATCGTGGCCCGCTCGGATTCCGCGCTGCTCTCGGGAGAAGGAGTGCCCGAGGTGAGGCTGCCGGCAAGAGAAGATCGTCCCCGCCGCCTCTTCAGGTGCCCCTGGCAGGGGCCGGGGATCGGCGAGAACGAGGCCGCTGATCTCATGCTCGCCGAACTCGTCCGGGAGTACGCGGTTCCGCAGGAGAAGACGCCCGAGCCTTCGGTCAACCTCTTCGGCGCCCCGGTGCTGGACCCGAGGGCGGAGGCCGAGATGGACGAACTGCAGCGGCTCCTCGAGGACCTCGGCGTAGAGGTGAACGCACGGGTGCCGCTCGGAGCGAGCCTGGAGGATCTACGCAACATGCCCCGGGCGTGGGCGAACGTAGTCCTCTACAGGGAGGTCAGCGAGTCGGCCACCCGCTTCCTCAAGGAGCGCTTCGGGATGCCGAGGATAACCACCCCCATGATCGGCTCCGCAGGCACCGGGGCCGCGCTGCGGGCGGTAGGGGAGATGTGCTCGATAGACGGGGAGCGCGTCAGGAAGCTCGTCTTCCGTGAGCTGGCGCGGACGGCGAAGCTCCCGTGGTATACGCGGCTGCTCAGCCCCCGGGTCCTGCGCGGGAAGAAAGTCGCGATCTTCGGAGATTTCACCTACGCGGTGGGGCTAGGTTACGCCCTCTCGCGCGAGGTCGGGGCAGAGATCGCCTGGAGCGGGACCTACCTATCCCACCTCGAGCACGACTTCGCGTTCCATGCCGGCACGTTCACCGAAAAGACCTTCGTCGCCGAAGACCCGGGGGAGGTAGCTCTGAGGGTGGAGCGCACCCGCCCGGACCTGCTCATAGCGACACACTTCGAACGCGAGGCCGCCGGGCACGCCGGCGCATCCTTCCTCCCGCTCTGTCCTCCGGCCGCGGTATATCCTTTCGTCCGCCTGCCGCTCATGGGATACCGGGGGGCGGCCCTGCTGGCCGACGCGGTGGACGGGGCGCTGCGCCGCGCACGCAGATCCTCCCCGGAAACGGGACCACCGGAAGAGCCCGTGTGGACCGGCGAGGCGCTCGCCGCCCTCGAGGAGATCCCGGCGTTCCTGCGGGGACGGGCGCGCAGGCTCGCCGAGAAGCGGGCTAGGGAGCTGGGCGAGCGCAGAATCACCCGCGAGATCCTGGAGGATTCGAGGTTCTAGAGGAGGTCTGTCTTGGGAATACGGGACTTCATCCGTTACCTGGAGGAGCACGAGGAGAGGGCACAGAGGGCCGCGGAGCTCTCGCCAGAGGAGCGACGGGAGACGCTGCACCAGGCGGAGCTGATGGTCGGGATGGCCGACCAGGCAGTGAAGTACCTGGAGTCGGTCCTGGTGAACCGCCGGGTCAACCTGAACGAGGAGCACGCGCTCCGCTTCGCCCAGGACGTCTTCCTGTACCTGAAGGACAGGGAGGAGAGGGTCAAGGAGAGGCTCTCAGAAGGGAGCTAATCCTCGACCCGCAGGACCACCGCCGCCCCCGTGTCACCGGCGGCGCACCCCGTGAACAGCCCCACGCCTCCTCCCCTCATCCTGAGCTCTTCGATCAGCTCGGCCACGAGCCGCATCCCCGTCGGTCCCTGCGGATGCCCGTAGACGAGGCTGGAGCCGAAGCGGTTCATCTCCTCCACCCCGACCCCCATCCCTCTGGCGAAGTACGCGTCGTTGACCGCGAAGGGGTTGTGGGTCTTTATCGCGTCCACTCCTGCGAGGGAGATCCCGGCATCTTTCAGCGCCGCTCTCGCCGCTGGAACCGGGGCCTTGGGCATCCTCGCCTTCTCCACCCGGCAGAAGCCGGTGGAGAGGAGCCTTATGAGCCCCTCCCCTCTTCCCAGCTCCCGCGCCCTCCGCTCCGTCGTCAGTACGGCCCCGGCCGCCCCGTCGGCGGGGTGGGTCTGGGTACCGTAGGTGACGACGCCGCCTTCGGCCACGGGCTTGAGTCTGGCCAGCCCCTCCCGCGTGGTCGGATGGACTCCGAAGTCTTCTTCCACGAGGGTGGGATCACCGCGCTTTTCGGGGACGGCGACCGGCACCATGTAGCGCCGCTGGAACGCGCGGTCGTTCTCGAGCGCGCGCCGGTACTGCTCGTAACGCAGGGCGGCTATCTCGTCGAGCTCCTCGCGCGAGATACCCTCCTCCCTGGCGACGTTCTCTGCCGTCCGGTACATCGCCTCCCCACCCCAGGGGTCTCTGGCGAAGGAGTCGAGCACCCAGTTCTCCACCTCGGGGGAGCCGCCGGGGGCGGAGGGTCGGGGGTAGAAGAGGGTCGGGCCGTTGGAGGTGCGATCGGTCGTGACGACGAGCGTGAGATCCTCCACCCCCGCTTCGAGTTCGGACGCGGCGGCGTGGATGCAGGCGACCGAGGTCGCGCAGGCCTGCGAGATCATCGGGCCCGTCACGCCCGGTGCTCCGATGCGGGCGGCGAGCGTGGGCGCGCCGTAGAAGATCTCCTTCTGGGGGATGGTCCAGCCCAAAACGATGGAGCCGATTTCCTGCGGCGCGAGATCTCTCTGTGCGAGCGCCTTCTCCGTGACCCGAACGGCGAGATCCAAACTGTTCACCTCGGCGAGCGGTCCCTGCCAGCGGGCGAAGGGGCAAGACCAGCAGAAACCCGCCGGGATGAACGCCTTCTCGAACCTCACCCTCTACCCTCCGCCTTCCGGCGTTCCTCTTCCACGAGAACCCTCTTCAGGAGCTTGCCCACCGCGCTCTTCGGCAGCTCCTCCCGAAACTCCACTTCCTTTGGGACCTTGTACGCCGCAAGCCTCTTTCTGCTGTGCGAGATCAAAGCTTCCTCCGTAAGGGTGCTACCCTCCTTCCTGACCACGAAGGCTTTGACCGTCTCCCCCCTGTAGGGGTCGGGGACGCCTATCACGACGGCCTCGACCACGTCGGGGTGCTCGTAGAGCACCTCCTCCACCTCCCTCGGGTAGACCTTGTAGCCCGAGGCGTTTATCAGCTCCTTCTTGCGGTCCACCACGTAGAGGTAGCCGTCCTCGTCCATGCGCACGATGTCCCCGGTGTGCAGCCAGCCATCTTCGGAGAGGACCTTCCGGGTCTCCCCGGGCATCTTCCAGTAGCCCTTCATGACCTGGGGGCCTTTTATGAGCAGCTCTCCAGGCTCTCCCGGGGAAAGCTCCCTCTCCCCGCTTTCCACGTCCACGATCCTGGCGTCGGTGCCGGGGATGGGGACGCCGATGCTCCCCGGGACGGGACCGCGCAGATAGGTGTTGAAGGTGGCAGGAGCGCCCTCGGAGAGGCCGTAGCCCTCCCAGATCGGACGCCCCGTTCTCCTCTCGAAGGAACGGAGCAGCTCGGTCGGGACGCTGGCGCCTCCGGAGGTGTAGAGGAGGACTTCATCGAGGCCGTAGTGCTCCATCCCGGGGTAGTTGTGCAGCGCGATGAAGACCGTCGCCACCCCGGGGACCATGACGGGTTTCTCGTCCCGGATCATCTCCATCACCACGTCCGGTTTGAAGCGCTCGACCGTGAGGAGGTTCCAGCCCATCCTGATCCCGAACAGCAGGACCATCGTCATCCCGAAGATGTGGAAGAAGGGCGCCACGGCGACGACCTTGCCGTTCTCCGGGAAGACACCGGGGTCTTCGATCAGGAGGTCCATCGTCTGCTTGATCCCGCCGAGCAGGTTGGCGTGGGTGAGCATCGCGCCCTTGGAAACGCCCGTCGTGCCGCTGGTGTACTGCAGCGAGGCGAGATCCTCCCCGGGGTCTATCCGCACCTCGGGTGGCGGTCCCGAGGCCGAGGAGAGCATGTCCTCCAGCAGGAGGTCTCCCTCTTCGAGCCCACCCTCTGGTTCGTCGGAGCAGATCACCCGCCGCAGCGGGGTCCTGGGCTGGACCTCTTTGATCCTCCGGTACACCGACGGGTGTACGATCGCCGTCTCCGTGCCGGAATCGCCGAGGATGTGCTCGAGCTCGCGCCCGACGTAGAGCGGGTTGAGCTGCGTGGCGGCCGCCCCGGCCCCGAGCAACCCGAAGAACCCGATCGCGTACTCGGGGCAGTTGGGGAGCATCAGACCCACCCGGTCGCCCTTCTTCACCCCGAGATCACACAGCGCCCGCGAGAGGGCACGACTCATCTCCAGTAACTCGGAGTAGCTCACCCTGCGCCCTCCGCCGGTGAGCGCGACGTGCTGCGGGTACTTCCGGACGGCCTCCTCGAGGAACCCGACGAGCGAACCTTGCAGGGGTTCCCCGGAGAGCTTACCCCCGTAGACGGATAGCCAGGGTCTCTCCCGTTGCAGCATGGTTTCCTCCTTCCCCTCTCCCCATTCTAAGCACCCCCCGAACCCCGCGCCTTACCCGGAGACCACCTCAGAGAGCGCGCCGGAGCGGATGATCTCTGCGGCCTCCTCTATATCTTGGTCCATCCTGCGGTCGGCCTCCAGGAAAGGCACCCGCGAGCGCACCAGCTCGAGCGCGCGGCGGGTCTTCGGGCTCGCCTTCTCCTCCCCGCGCAGCTCGAGGGCCTGGCAGGCGGCGATCAGGTGTATCGACGCAATGTTCTGCGTCAACTCCACGATGGAGCGGGCGTCGCGGGCGGCGATCGCGCCCATGCTCACCTTGTCCTGGTTGTGGCACTCGGTGGATCGGGAGTGGACACTGGCGGGGGCGGAGAGCTTCATCGCTTCGGCGGTCATCGCCGAGGAGCACAGCTGCATGCCCTTGAAGCCGTGGTGGAGTCCGGCCTCGGGGCTGTCCTCGTCGAAGTAAGGGATGAGGTTGGGGGTGAGGCCCGCGTTGAACTTCTCGTCGACGAGCAGTTCGAGCTGGCGGTCCATCAGGTCGCAGAGGTTGGCGAGGGCGACCTTGAGCGAGTCCATCGCCTGAGCCATGTGCCCGGCGTAGAAGTTGCCGCCGCTCTGCACCCGGCCACCTTCGGCGTCGAAGAGCGGGTTGTCGTCCGAGGAGTTCATCTCGATCTCGACCCAGCGCCTGACCCAATCGAGGGTGTCGCGCAGCGCGCCCGAGACGTAGGGTGCGCAGCGGATCGAGTAGCGGTCCTGCACCTGGCGCTCGAGCTCGAGGAACTCCCTTCCCCCGAGCCCGTCCGTGGCGAAGATCTCCTCGGAGTCGAGCGCGAGGTGGGAGTCGGCGAGCAGGGAGCTTATGATGTGGGCGCTCTCCTTCTGCCCGGGGTGAGGCTTGTTCTCGTGGATGAAGGCGTTGAAGTGTCCCCTGTTGCCGAGCAGGGCCTCGGAGGCCATCGCGGTGCACAGGTCGGAGACGAGGGCGAGCTCTTCGGCGTCCCGGACGGCGAGCGCCGCGATGGCGGTTATGAAGGAGGTTCCGTTGGTGAGCGCGAGCCCCTCCTTGGCCTCGAGCTCGAGCGGCTCGAGGCCGAGATCCGCGAGCACCTCGCGCGAGGGCCTGACCTCTCCCTCGTAGAGGACGTCTTCCTCCCCGACGAGCGCGGCCCCGAGGTAGGAGAGCGGGATGAGATCCCCGCTCGCCCCGCAGGAACCCCTCTCGGGCACGAGCGGCAGGATGTCTTCGTTGAGGTAGAGGAGCAGCCGCTCGACGACCTCCGGCCTGACCCCGGAGTTGCCCCGGGCCAGACAGTTGGCCCGGAGGAGCATCATCGCCCGCGTCACCTCGGTGGGCGCGATGGGCCCCGTCCCGCAGCCGAGGAACCGGAGCATGTTCTGCTGCAGCCGGGCGGCTTTCTGCGGCGAGATCTGCCGGTGCGCGCTGTCTCCGAAGCCGGTCGTCACGCCGTAGATGGGCACCTCGCGCCCGATCAACTCCCGCTTCAGCGCACACGAAGCCTCTACCCTCTCCCACGCATCGTCGGATAGGGTGCATACCGCCTCACCCTCGCGGCGGGCGAAGGCCACCACATCGTCTATCGTGAGCGAACGGCCGTCCAGCTCCAGCCTGAGACCGCTGCCGTGCACGACGTCTCTCATGGGATCACCCCTTCCCCAAACGTTTCCCCTCAGGCGTCCCGGTCAGCATTCCTGTCTGACCGGAAGGTCAACGATTACATTCTAACGCGTCTGCCCGGGCTCGGGGCCGAAGTCGCAGCGGCAGGCACAGACCAGGGAGCCTCCCTCGTCTCTCACCTCGACCTCCCAGAGCTGGCGATCGAGCCCGACGTAGCGCGGGGTGGCGGTGGCGGTGAGGGTCTGCCCGGCGCGGGCCGGACGGGGGTGGCGGGCGTCGAGTCCGGATGGACGTGTGGCGCGGCTCGGGGAGCGGTTGAAGCAGGCACCGGCGCGGGCGGCGGCCCAGGAGAGCGAGACCAGGGCACCCCAGTCGAGTGCGCCGTCGGGTCCGAGGTGACGCTCCCCGATGTCCATCGAGGCTATGGCCCGCTCCCGCGAGGCCTCCTGCAGCTCTATGCCGAGCGCGCGGGCGGCGCCGCCGGGGTCCGGGAGATCAGAGGGGGGCATACCTCACAACATCGTCCTCCGCCAGGCGCACGGCCCGCCCCTCGTCCTCCAGGTACTCCAGGTGGGCGAGGGTCTCGGCGAGCGCGAAGCGCATCTCGTGGGCGGTGAGGTCCTTACGGAAGACGCGGCGTGAGATCTCGAACGGGGTCGCCGGCCGGCCTTCGAAGGCCGCGTATATCACGTCCAGCCGTTCGGCGTGGTGGGCGAGCAGCTCGTCTATCCTGCCGTCGAGGTCGTGGAAGAGCGGGCCGTGTCCCGGCAGGACGGTCTTCGCCCCGAGCCCGCGCAACGAGCGCAGGGAGGCGAGGTAGCGCCCGAGCGGCTTCGCGGCCGTGTAGGGCCAGAGCCCGATGTTCGGCGTTATCCTGAGCAGGAGATGATCCCCGGCGAGAAGAAGCCCACTTCCCTCGTCGAAGAGCATGAAGTGGTAGTCGGAGTGTCCCGGCGTGTGGATCACGCGGGCAGATCCCTCTCCCAGGGACACCTCGTCCCCGGGACGGAGAGCGAAGATCTCCTGCGGCATCCTCACCTCACGCCCGGTCAACGAGGCGACACCCCGGGCGGTATCGTGGTCCATACCGTTGCGCCGCAGAAACCCCTCCAGGCCAGCCGCATCCCCCGAGGTCCAGACCCGGCCGGCGTTCTCGATCTCACCCTCGAGCATCCAGACCGGCGCTCCGGAGAGCGCCTCGAGCCAGCCGGCGAGCCCGAGGTGGTCCGGGTGGAGGTGGGTGACGATGATGCGGGAGAGGTCACGGTCGAGGTCGATCCCGAGATCCCCCGCCGCCTCCTCCCACACCCTACGCGCCGGTGGGTAGTCGAAACCGGGGTCTATGACCGTCCAGCCGTCCTCCTCCCGGATCAGGTAGGAAGAGATGAAGCGCAGCGGGAAGGGCACCGGCAGCTTGAGCTGGAAGACACCCCCGGCGACGCGCGAGGCCGCCCCTATCGGCTGGGTACCCAGGGTGGAGGGAGGAACGCTCACGCTAATCGTCGGCGCTCTTCAGGTAGGTGAGGATCGAACGCTTGCACAGGTCGCGGTAGGCGGCGTGCGTCTTCTCCCAGTCCCTCTCCTGCACCCACTGGGTGAAGAGCCCGTCCACCAGCGCCCGCACCACGGTCGCCGCCTCGCGGGGGTCGCGCGGCGCGAAGATGCCCTGCTCCTGCCCGCTTTTCACCACCTCGGCGTAGAGGCCGTTGCAGATCTCGTGAAAGGTCGTCCCCACGTCGGCGAAGCGGTCGTTGCGCGCCGCGTAGCCGAGGAAGTCGAAGAAGGTCAGGTAGAAGTTGCGGTTCGATTCGGGCCCGACGAAGATCGCGTCGACCATCGCCGAGACCTTCTCCTCGGCATCCTCGACCTCGTCTATCGCCTCGTGGATGCGCCGGGCCACCCGCGCGAGGACCCAGCGCATCGTCAGCAGCGTCAGGTTCTCCTTGGAGTCGAAGTAGTAGGGGAGGATGGCCTTGCTCACCCCCGCCTCGTCGGCGACGTCCTGTAGCGAGAGACGCGTCAGCCCCTTCTCGCCCATCACCTTGTAAGCGCTCCTTATCAGGTGAGCTTGCTTGGGGGCAAGAGCCTCGTCGCCGGAGGCGTCTATAAGGGTGTCAGACCGTGCCACGCTCCCTCCACTCTAGCCATGGACCCGCCGGGACCCGCCGGCCCCGAGAACCATTGCTTTATTCTACATGAGTGTATCTAATGGTAGCAGCTTACCTACTAAACTGCGGCTTGCGCTTCTGCATGAACGCCGAGATCCCCTCCCTGGCCTCCTCGCCCTCGAAGAGGGGCTCGACGAGCTCGCGTTCTATCTCGAGCCCCTGCTGGAGCGGGCGTTCCATACCCCGGTGCACGGCGAGCTTGATGGCGCCTATCGCCCGGGTGGCTCCGGCGGCGAGCGTCTCGGCGTACTCGCGGGTCTTCCCGGCGAGCTTTTCGGCCGGGAAGAGGCGGTTGAAGATGCCGATCTCGTACGCCTCCCGCGGGGAGATCCTGCGCCCGGTGACCATCAGCTCCAGCGCCCGGCTCGCCCCGATGAGCCGGGGCAGCCGCTGGGTGCCGCCGTTTCCGGGCAAAAGTCCGAGCGTCGCCTCCGGCAGGCCGACCGGGTAGTCTCCCTCGGCCCCGAAGCGCAGATCGCAGGCGAGCGCCATCTCCAGCCCGCCCCCCAGGGCGGTCGCGTTGACCTGGGCGATGAAGACCTTGGGGATCTCCGCGATGTAGGCCAGGTTCTCGTGCGCAAGCTCGATCATGCGCATGTTGTCCCTGGCGGAGTTCTCGTTGAACGCCTTGATGTCCGCCCCGGCGGAGAAGAACCTCTCGCTCGCGCTGCGCAGGATGACCACCCGGGCATCCTCGTCGTTGGCGGAGGACTGTATCGCCCGCCCGAGCTCCTCCATGAAGGTGTACTCGTAGCTGTTCGCCGGAGGGTTGTCGAGCGTGATGTACCCGATATTTCCCTCTCTGGTGTAGCTCACCGCCATCTCTTTCTCCTCCCCTCCTAGTCGAGCCCGCCGATTACGACCGACTTGGTCTCCAGGTAGTAATCCATCGCCTCCAGGCCGTGCTCGTGCCCTATGCCGGAGTTCTTCCAGCCGCCGAAGGGCAGCTCGTCGTAACCGTAGTGGAGCTGGTTGACCCACGTCATCCCGGCCTCTATCTCCTCCGCGGCCCGGTTGATGAGGCGGGCGTCGTACGTCCAGATCGAAGAACCGAGCCCGTAGGGGGTGTCGTTGGCGAGCCTTATCGCCTCGTCCATGTCGTGCACCCTCCAGACCGGGAGGACCGGACCGAAAACCTCCTCGCGCACCAGCGGTCCCTCGTGCGGGCCGCCCTCGACGACGACCGGGGCGAAGAAGTAGCCTTTGCCGTCCCTGCCCTCGCCCTCGTGGACGACCTTCGCACCGCCGTCGACGGCCCGCTGGAGCTGGTCGGCTATCGCGTCGCGGTAGCGGGCGGCGTTCATCGGCCCCATCCTGACCTTCGGCCGCTCGGCCTTCTCCATCCCGTCCCCGAGCTCGTAGCGTGAGACGCGCCTGATCAGGCTCTGCATGAACTCGTCGTATACCTCGTCGAAGACGTAGACCCGTTTGGTGGCCAGGCACTGCTGCCCGGCGTTGAAGTAGCGACCGATGACGACACCCTTGACCGCCGCCTCCACGTCGGCGTCGGGGCAGACTATCGTCGGGTCGGACCCCCCGAGCTCGCAGGTGACCCGCTTGAAGGCGGAACCCGCGATCTGCATGATCCTGCTGCCCGTCTTCGTGCTCCCGGTGAACGCCAGTCGCCTCACCCGGGGATGCGCGGCGAGCGCCTCACCGGCCTCGGCCCCGCCGGTCACGACGTTTATCGCCCCGGCGGGGAGCCCCGCGTCCTGCAGGAGCTGCGCGACCCTGAGCGTGGCGAGCGGGGTGCTCTCGGAGGGCTTCACGACGACGGTGTTCCCCGCCGCGAGCGCCGGTCCGACCTTGGTCCCCATCAGGGTGAGCGGGAAGTTGAAGGGGACTATCGCGCCGCACACGCCGACCGGGCGCCTTATTACCATCCCGTAGCTCCTGCCCAGGTTGGACGGCAGCGGGGCGTGGGAGCCCCGGATCTTGCTCGCCAGATCCGCGTAGAAGTTCAGCCCGTGCAGCAGGTGATGCAGCTCCCCCATCGCCTCGGAGAGGGGCTTGCCCTGCTCGCGGACCAGCAGCTGCGCTATCTCCCGACCGTTCTCTTCGACCGCGGCGATGCCGGCCCTGAGCACCGCCGCCCGCTCGTCCGGGTCTTTCTTCGACCACTCATCGAACGCCCGTGAGGCGGCCTCGACCGCGGCATCGACGTCTTCTTTCCCGCCGTTTGGGACCGAGTCGAACTCCTCCTCGGTCGCCGGGTTCACGACCGGCATCTCTTCTCCGCCGCGCGCGGCGACCCTCTCGCCGCCTATTAGCATCTTCTCCATCTCTCCTCCCTTCAGGTCATGTACCTGAGGCGCAGCGCCTGGTACTCGCGCGCCGCGCTCTCGACCCACTCCGAGGAGCTCCCACCGAGCTCCTTCTTGACCTCGGCCGGGACGCCCGCGGCGAGTACCCCCGGCGGTATCTCCTGCCCCTCGCGCACCACGGTGCCCGCGGCGAGCATCGCCCGCCTCCCCACGCGGGCGCGGTTGAGGACTATGCTCCCCATCCCGACGAGAGCCCCGTCCTCTATCGTACAGCCCTCGAGCAGCGAGAGGTGCCCGACGGTGACGTTCGCGCCGACGAGCGTCGGAAGGCTCTCGTTGGTGTGGATGACGCAGTTGTCCTGCACGCTGGTCCCCTCACCGATCACGATGCGGTTGAAGTCCCCCCGCAGAATGGCACCAAACCACACGCTCGCCCCCGACTCGACGACCACGTCCCCGACGAGGGTCGCGTTCGGCGCCACGAAGGCGTCCTCCGCCACCCGTGGTTCCCTGCCCCCGAAGGCCAGCAGATGCGCCAAGTACTCCTACCTCCCCTCGAACTCGGGGGCACGCCTCTCGCGCGCCGCCCGGACGCCTTCCCTGTGATCCTCCGTCTGCACCAGGAGGCTCTGCGCGAGGCTCTCGGCGAAGAGCCCGCTCTCCATGTCCACGCTCGCCGAGAGGTACAGCAGCCGCTTGGCGAGCCCGTAGGACTGCGGGGCGCGCCGGAAGATGCGCCCGAGCCGTTCTCTTGCCTCCTCCAGCAGCCTCTCGGGCGGCACGACGCAGGTGACGAGCCCGTGGCGGAAGGCCGCTTCGGCGTCGAGATCCTCCCCGCCGAGCAGGATGTCCCGCGCGCGGGCGAGCCCGACGAGCTTGACGAGCCTGACGCACCCGCCGTGACTGGGGATCAGGCCGATCATCCCCTCCCGGAACAGAAACCGCGCCCGCTCGGAGGCAACCCTGAGGTCGCAGGAGAGCGCGAGCTGGGTCCCGGCCCCGGTGGCGAGCCCGTTTATCGCGGCTACGACCGGCTTCTCAATCCGCTCTATCGTCGAGACGAGGCGGGTGAGCTCGTGGCTGTGCGCCCGAAACCCGGCCGGGTTCCACTCCCGCTCGAAGCGCGAGAGGTCGCCTCCGGCGGAGAACGCCTCCCCGCTGCCGGTTATCACCACCCCGCGCACGCTGCGGTCGGTCTCCGCCTCGGCGAGGGCGCCGAGCAGGGCGTCCTGCATCCCCTCGTCGAGCGCGTTGCGCCGCCCGGGACGGTCGAGCGTCAGCAGGAGGACGCCGCCCTCGCGTTCGATGCGCAGCCCGCTCACCGCTTTATGCGCTCGAACGGGCTGTGGCACGCACGACAGATGTACTGCGCGACCATCAGGTGCTGGCCGTACTCCGAGACGCGCTCGACGTCATCCGAGCCGCACCAGGGACACTCTAGACCACGCTCTTCTTCCTCTCGAGCCTGCGCTGAAGCTGGTTCCACTCGCTCCACGGGAGTTCTCCGTATTCCCATCTCTTCTCGCTTTCGTTTCGCTCTACCGGCACGTCGATGCCAACCTCCTCGAGCAGCGGCACGACCCTGTCCAGGTAGCGCTGGCGCATCTGCTCGTTGGTCATGCTCGCGAGCCCCTCACGCTCGAGGCGTTCGAGCCCTTCCTCGCCCTCGGGGCCGAACCAGCAGAGCATCTCGGGCAGGAGCCGCTCGACCCGCTCCTGCAGGAGCTTCCTGCCGCGCTCCTCGTAGGCGAGCTGACGCACCAGGCTCTCCGCGTAGGCGGAGGTGAGGCGTTCCTCGTCCAGGATGCGGGTGGCGCGTTTGGCCAGGTTCTCGTACTTCGAGTTCGAGACGGCCTCAAGCACGACGTTGAGCGCCGGGTTGATGAGGGCGAGCGCGGCGACCACGTCGGACCAGCTCTCGAACGGCTCGTCCAGGAAGCTCACCGAGTAACGACGCGCGCGGTCGGCCTCGTCCTGCAGGGTGGCGGGCGGGTTGGGCCAGGGCAGCTCCTCCAAGAGCGGATAGAGGATGCGCGACTCCCCGAGCTTGTCCTGGGTTATAGCGGCGCAGGCCGCGGTGGACTCGAGCAGCGGTCCGGCGTCGGCCCACTCCGAAATCCGGCGCCCCATGAAGTACTCGTTGTCGGCGAGGACCGCGATCAGGTTGACGAGCGCCGCGAGCGCCTCGTCGTCCTCGACGATGAACTCCTCGAAGCTGCCACGCCCGGGAGCGACCTCGTCGGTACCCTCGCGCCCGAAGCTCATACCTCGACCTCCTCTTCCTGTCTCTGCACCCAGTAGACCTCGCGCTCGGGTACCAGGACGAGCTCGAGCCACTCCTCCCCGAAACGCTCGACCGCCTCTTTGCTCGCCGCCTCGTCCCCGGCGGCCTCCAGGCGCCCTTTGTACTCCACCGGCTCGTCGTAGCCGGTCCTGGCGAAGACCATGTAGCTCTCCATGCTCAACCCCCTACCGCGGCTTTATGACCCGTATGAGGGACCGGCTCGGCACGACGAACATCTCCCGCCAGCGCCACTCGTCGTACATCAGGTGCGCGTAGACGGCGGCGTCTCTGGGCTCGGCGGCCCGGACGTTGCCGTTGTGCCTCAAGGGGCCACCCGGGCGCGCGGTGAACACCTCGTAGTTCTCGACCGGACGCATCAGACCACCCCCACCTCCCTGAGCTTCCTCCGCCCCTTCTCGGTTATGTCCCGCCGGGACCAGAGGTCCCAGACGACCTCGATCTCGACCTCGTCTATCCCCTCGACCTCGAGCAGTCGCTCCCTGACGTCGTCCTGGATCATGTCCATCGCCGGACACCCCATGCAGGTGTAGGTGAGCTTCACCTTCGCCACCCTACCCTCGACCTCTATCCCCCGGATGAGCCCGAGGTCGACCACGCTGATCGGGTACTCCGGGTCCAGAACCTCCTCGAGCGCCCCCCTCACCTCTTCGGTGGCAACCATCTTTTACCCCCTGTCTCCGTTGTAGAGCTCCCTGTAGCCGCGCTGCAGGTGCGCCACGTACTCCTCGTTCTTCGGCCCGCGTCTCTTCCAGCGCCTGAGTACCTCCTCCCAGGAGATCTCACCCTTCTCGAAGTCCCAGCGCTTCTCCTCCGCGACGAAGTCCGCCGGGAACGGGCAGTCTATGACGTACTCCTCGCGCGCTTCGTCGTAATGTGCAGGAACATTGATGCCCAGGCTCTCACAGAGGGGCACGGTCGA
This sequence comes from Rubrobacter calidifluminis, assembly GCF_028617075.1. Classification (NCBI taxonomy): domain Bacteria; kingdom Bacillati; phylum Actinomycetota; class Rubrobacteria; order Rubrobacterales; family Rubrobacteraceae; genus Rubrobacter; species Rubrobacter calidifluminis. Next base: position 31,265 of record NZ_JAQKGV010000020.1, read on the forward strand.
GGACATCCAGGTCTGGCGGAGCTGGTCGTTGGTCGAGCCCTTGTAACCGTATTCGATCTGCTCGTTGTGGCGCTTCTGGCTGTCCGGCAGGCCGAACCACTCGAGGGTGAGGACGAACATCCAGTCGACGGCGCGCTGGACCTCCTCCTTCTTCCCGGGCTCCCGGCAGAGGGTGCGCATCCACTTCTCGCCGTGGCGCAGGTGGAAGTTCTCCTCGCGGTCCACCTTGACCAGGGCCCGCTTCCAGGGGCCGTAAGAGCAGTTGCGGTGGATGTCGGAGAGGAGCACGAACCCTGCCCGATCGTAGAAGGCGTTGGCGACGACGAGCTCGGTGAAGCTCTCGAGCGGCACGTCGAAGGCGTAGGGGTACTTGAACTGCCTCGGCTCGCGGCGGTAGACGAGCTCCTCGGTGTCGACCCCCAGGTCTCTAAGCATCCGGTAAGCGATGTGCGCGTGCCCGAGCTCGTCCTGCACGATCCCCATGATCGTGATGTAGTTGTTCACGCTGGGCAGGCTCGCGAAGTTCTTCGCCGCGTTCATGTAAGCCGGCGCACTGATGAGCTCGGTATCCGCCGAGACGATCAGGGTGCGCTTGAGCCCCTCGATGTACCGCTCGGTCGCCTGCTCCGGATCCTCGATCAGACGCCCCGCCCGGATCCTCTCCAGAAGCGTCTCCTCCGTTACAGCAGCCATCTCTCCTCCTCGTCTCTTCCGTTCCACCCGAATATAACTGACCGGACAGTCAAATACAAGTGCTACTTTCCCTCCAGGCGGTAGACCCTGCGGGCGTTCCGGTGGAAGATTAGTTCGATGGTCTCTCTGGAGAGCTTGAGGTCGAGGAGGGCGGTGGCGTTTGCCCTGGGGCCGGGGACGCCGGGCCAGTCGGTACCGAAGATCATTTTTTTCGCCAGGCGTTCGAGGTCGTAGTTCTTGTAGTATTCGGGGAGTTTTCTGGGGGGCAGCCCGGAGATCTCGATCCAGACGTTCTCGCGCATGAGGGTCATGAAGGCGGCGGCGTCGTACCACCAGCCGCGACCGCCGTGGGCGAGGATGATCGTGAGGTCGGGGAAGTCGCGGGCGACGTCCTCGATGAGCTCGGGGTTGGCGTAGCGGTTGGTGGCTCCGGGGAAGACGCTCGTCCCGCAGTGGAAGACGACCGAGACGCCCTCGCTCTCGCAGAAGGCGTAGACCGGGTAGAGCATCCGGTCGTTGGGTGCGAAGGAGCCGTGGACCGGGTGGAGCTTGAGTCCGACCGCGCCCAGGTCGAGCTGCCTGCGCACCTCGGCGACCGGCGGGTAGTGCAGGTGGGGGTTTATGTTGGCCATGATCTTGAAGCGGGAGGGGTTGTACTCCACGATCGGCAGCAGGTCCTCGACCGGCTGGATACCGGTCGAACGCGGGCTGTACTCGCAGAAGAGCACGGCCAGGTCCACCCCCTCGGAGGCCATGTAGGCGTCGAACTGCTCCGGGATCAGAGTGCCCTCCTCGTCGTAGATCTTGGAGAAGGGCACGTCCTTCCCAAACTTCTGCGCCCACTCCTTCCAGGAAAGCTTGAGCGTCGGAAGACGCGCCGCGTGGACGTGTGCGTCTATGAGCGGGATACCCTCGAGCAAAACCTCCCCCCTCCTCTCTAGTTCGGCATGCGGATCACGGGCTTTATCACGCTGCCGCCCTCGGCGTCTTCGGCGGCCCGGTTTATCTCGTCGAGCTCGTAGAATTCGATCAGGCGGTCGAACGGGAAACGCTCCTGGGCGTAGAGCTCTATCAGGCGCGGGATGAAGACGTCCGGGACCGAGTCCCCCTCGACGATCCCCCGCACCGTCTTCCCCGGCAGCAGGAGGTCGTTCATGTCCAGGCTCACCTCCGTCCCGAGACGTGCCGCCCCGATGAGACCGCAGACCCCGAGCGTCCCGAGGGCGTCGACCGCCTGGCGGAAGACCGCCGGCACGGCCGTCGTCTCGATCGCGTAGTCCGCGCCACCCCCGGTGATGCGTCTGATCTCCTCGACCGGGTTCGCCTCGTTCGCGTCCACGATGTGCGTCGCGCCGAGCTCCCGGGCGAGCTCGAGCCTCTCCGGGCGTACGTCCACCCCGACGATCGTCGCGCACCCGGCGACCCGCGCGGCCATCACCGCGCTCAGGCCCACCGCACCGGTCCCGAAGACCGCGATGCTCGTACCGGCCTCCGGGTGCAGCGAGTTCAGGACCCCGCCGGCCCCCGTCTGGATCCCGCACCCGAGCGGCCCCAGTATCTCGAGCGGCACGTCCGCATCCACCTTCACCACGTTACGCTCGGTCGCGAGCGCGTAGGTCGCGAAGGAAGATTGCCCGAAGAAGTGCCCGTGCACCCCGCCCCCGATGGCGTTCGTCTTGTCGAGCCGGGCTCCGCCGAAGTTGAGATCGAAGAAGTTTTTGCAGTAGGAGGGTTTGCCCCGCTGGCAGCTCGTACAACGCCCGCAGGAGGCGTAGGTGAGGACCACCCGGTCCCCGGGAGAGACCTTCGTCACCCCCTCCCCCACCCTCTCGACGACCCCGGCCCCCTCGTGGCCGAGCACCGAGGGCAGCGGCACCGGGTACCACTGGTCGCGGCAGATGAGGTCGGTGTGGCACATCCCGGCCGCGACGACCCGCACCAGCACCTCTCCCTCCCGCGGCTCCTCCAGTTCGAGCTCCTCCACCCCGAACGGCCTCTCCTTCTCCCGGACCACGGCGGCGGTGATCTCCATGAGCCTCCTCCTTTCCCGTGTTCTACGCCATCTTACCCCTCCCCTCGCCCCCCGCTACACGAGCTCGTCCTCCTGTTGCGGAAACTCGACCTCCGGCTCGGGTTCGCGCAGCTTGAAGCGCTGTATCTTCCCCGTGACCGTCTTCGGCAGGTCTTCGACGAACTCGATCATGTGCGGGTACTGGTAGCGCTTGAGGCGCCCCTTGCACCACTCCTGCAGCTCTGCGACGAGCACCTCCGAGGGCTCATACCCCTCTCGCAGGATCACATACGCCTTAACCCGCATCAGCCCGCCGACCGGCACACCGACCGCCGCCGCCTCGACCACCGCCGGGTGCTCACCGAGGGCACTCTCGATCTCGACCGGCGAGACCCACAAACCCCCTACCTTGATCATGTCGTCCGCCCGCCCCTCGTACCAGAAGAATCCGTCCTCGTCCTGCCGGTACCAGTCCCCGGCGAACAGCCACTCCCCCTTCATCGTCTTCTTGGTCTTCTCGTGGTTGCGCCAGTAGTATGCCGCTGCCGAATCTCCCTTTACGTAAAGGTACCCGGCCCCGCCGGGCTCCACCGGACGCTCCTCCTCGTCGAGTATCTTCACCTCGTAGCCCGGCACCGGGACCCCGCTCGAGCCCGGCTTGAGCTTCTCGGGCGTGTTGGAGAGGAAGATGTGCAGCATCTCCGTCGAACCGATACCATCGAGTATCACCGAACCGAACGTCTCCTTCCACCTACGCCACACGGAGGCCGGGAGCGCCTCGGCCGCGGAGGCACACAGCCTTATCGAGGAGAGGTCGTACCGCTCCGCTCCGGGATGGTTCAACATGGCGTTATACAACGTGGGCACGCTGAAAAAGAGCGTCGGCATGTAGCGCTCGATCGTCGAGAGTACAGCCTCAGGAGTCGTCTTCCCCGGGAAGAGCACCGTCGAAGCCCCGGCCCAGTAGGGAAAGGAGATGTTGTTCCCCAGCCCGTAGGCGTGGAAGAGCTTGGAGGCGGAGAAGGTCACGTCCTCCTCGGTGACCTTCAAAACCTCTTTCGCGTAGGTCTCGCAGGTGTAGAGGATGTCGTGGTGCAGGTGGACGGCCCCCTTGGGCCTTCCCGTCGAACCGGAGCTGTAGAGCCAGAACGCAGGATCGTCCCTGTGCGTCCTCGCCGGAGAGAGCTCGTCCTCACCACCCTCGAGCAGCTCATCGAGCGTCTTTCTGCCCCCGGCATCGCCGTTGGCCACGATGACCTCGACCGGTTCCCCGTATCCTTCGAGGCCCTCCCTGACCTTTTCGCAGAGCACCTCGTCCACAACCACCGCGCGAGCGCGGCTGTCCTCGACGAAGAAACGGTAGTCGTCCGGCCCGAGCAGTGTGTTAACCGGTATCGGGACCGCGCCGATCCGCATCGCCCCGAAGAAGACCACCGGGAAGGCCGGCGTGTCGTTGAGGACCATCAAAACCCGGTCTTCCTGCCTCACCCCGAGCTCCCTCAGGGCATGCCCGAACCTGTTTATGCGGCGGGCGAGCTCCCCGTAGGTCACTTCCTCCTCGCCGCAGCTGATGGCGACCTTCTGCTCCCGCCCGGCCTCCAGGTTGCGGTCCACCAGCTCGCTCGCGTTGTACCATCGTGGTATATCTATCATTCGATCCCACCTCGCTCTCTCAGGACGAGCGCCGGACGACGACGGACTTGGTCTCTGTGTAGTACTCGAGCGCCTCTATGCCGTGCTCCTTGCCGTAACCCGACTGCTTCCATCCCCCGAAGGGGAGCTCGTCGTAGACGATCTGAGGTGAGTTGATCCAGGTGTACCCGGCCTCTATCCGCTCTGCGGCCTCGGTGGCGCGGTCGAGGTCGCGGGTCCAGACGGAGGAGCCGAGGCCGTAGACGGAGGAGTTGGCCCGTTCGATGGCCTCGTCGAGGTCCGAAACCTTCCAGATGGGAAGCGCGGGGCCGAAGACCTCCTCCGTCGCGACCCGGGAGTCGTGGGAGGGCTCCAGGAGCAGGGTCGGCTCGTAGAAGTTGCCCTTCTCGCGGCCGTCGGGGCGCTTCCCCCCGGCGAGGACCTTCGCTCCGGAGGAGACGGCGTCCTCGACCTGCCCCTCGACAAGCTCGCGCTGGCGCGGGGTGTGGAGGGGGCCTATCATCACGCCCTCTTCGGTTCCGGGACCGACCCTGAGCTTCTTCACCTTCCCCACGAGCTTCTCGACCAGCTCTTCCGCGACGCTCTCGAAGACGTAGAGGCGCTTCACCGCCAGGCAAGCCTGCCCGCAGTTGAAGAAACGCCCGACGCTCGCGGCACTCGCCGCCCGGTCGAGGTCGGCGTCGTCGCAGACGATCATGGGGTCCGAGCCGCCGAGCTCGAGGGTGGCGCGCTTCAGCTCCCCGGCCGCGAGCGCGGCGAGCTTCCTGCCGACCGGGGTCGAGCCGGTGAAGGCGACCTTGCGTACCAGCGGGTGCTCCGCGAGCGCCTGCCCGGTGGTCGGCCCGTCACCGGTGACGACGTTGAAAACCCCAGCCGGCAGCCCGGCCTCGTGCATGATCCCGGCGATCCGGAGCGTGGTCAGCGGCGTCGTCTCCGCAGGCTTGGCGACCACGGCGTTCCCGGTGATGAGCGCCGGCCCGAGCTTGTTCCCCAGGAGCGTCGTCGGGAAGTTCCACGGCACGATCGCCCCGACCACCCCGAGCGGACGTCTTAGAATCATGCCGTAGGCCCCCTCGTCCAGGTCCGGCACGTACCCACCCCGGATGTTCTTGGCCAGCCCGGCGTAGTGCTCGAGCGTGAGCACGAAGCGCCGGATCTCGATCCTCGCCTCCCGCAGCGGCTTGCCCTGCTCGGCGGTGAGAAGCGGCGCCAGCTCGCCCCGCCTCTCCATCACCGCCCGCGCCGCTTCCGCCAGGATCTCACCGCGCCGCGAAGCCGGCATACCCTGCCACCCGGCAAGCGCCTCCCGCGCGCTCTCCACCGCCCGGTCCACCTCTTCGTCCCCGCAGAGGGGTACCGTGTCCACCTCCTCCCCACTCGCCGGGTCCACGACGGACATCCTCCCCATCCCCGTGACCTCGACGTACTCCCCACCAACGAAAGGTTCGGCCATGCGACGAATCCTCCATGCTGCTGTGATCAAAATCACCCGCTCTTCAGTTTAACCAATCGGTCAAACTGCTGTCAACTGAACGATCAGTCAAAAATCGAGCCGGGTGGGAGGTTATCCTCTTGCGTGGCACGCGAGCGTGAGGAGGTTCTGAAGTTGGAAGCCGACAAGTATCGGGCCTCGGAGTTTCTGGGGGCGGCGGGGCTGGAGCTCGATGAGGTGAGCGGGAGGAGGGTGCGCGGTCACATAGAGCTCGACGAGCGGCACCACACGCCTTGGGGGGTGGTACACGGCGGGGTGTACACGACGGCGGTCGAGAGCGCGGCGAGCGTGGGGGCCTCGGCGGCGGTCGAGGAGGACGGGATGTTCGCCGTCGGGGTGCACAACGCCACGGATTTTCTGCGTCCGATGCGGGAGGGGCGGGTCGAGGTGGTGGCGGAGCCGATCCTGCAGGGCAGGACGCAGCAGCTCTGGCAGGTCGTGATCACGCGCTCGGAGGACGGCAAGGAGGTGGCCCGAGGGCAGCTCAGGCTGCACAACGTCCCGCTCGACGGGGATAAGAGATGAGGGTCGGCTTCGTAGGGCTCGGGATCATGGGTTGGCTCATGGCCGAAAACCTGGTGCAGGCCGGCTGCGACCTCACCGTCCACAACCGCACCAAGAAGAAGGCCGAAGAGTTCGCCGAGAAGACCGGTGCACAGCTCGCAGAGAGCCCAAAGGAGGTCGCTGAAAGCAGCGACGTCGTCATCACCATGCTCCCGGGCCCGCCCGAGGTGGAGGAAGTCTTTCTGGGTGAGGACGGCCTGATCGAAGGCGCGGGCACGGGGGCCCTGCTGGTGGACATGTCCACCTCCTCGCCCCTTCTCGCCCGGAAGATAGCCGAAGTCGCGCGCGGGCAGGGAGCCTCCGCGCTCGACGCCCCGGTCTCGGGAGGGGACGTGGGAGCGAAGGAGGGGACCCTCTCGATCATGGTCGGAGGAGAACAGGAGGACTTCGAGCGGGCAAAGTCTCTCTTCGAGGTGATGGGCAGGACCATAACCCATGTTGGTCCCTCGGGAGCCGGGCAGGTCGTGAAGGCTGCGAACCAGATCGTGGTAGCGCTCACCATAGAGGCGGTCTCTGAGGCGCTGGTGCTCGGCTCCAGAGGTGGGGTCTCTGCGGAGAAGATCCTGGATGTTCTATCGGGGGGTCTTGCTGGCAACAGGGTGATGGAGGTCAAGCGGGAGAAGTTTCTCTCTCACGCCTTCGAGCCCGGTGGCAAGGCCCGCTACCATCACAAAGACCTCGGTATAGCGCTCGATACCGCCCGTGAGCTCGGGGTCGTGCTCCCGGCGGCCGCGCTGGCGGACCAGCTCTTCGCCGCGCTCGAGGCGCAGGGCAGGGGCGACCTCGACCACTCGGCGCTCCTCGCTCTCGTCGAGGAGATGAGCGGGATCAGCCGGCGAGAATGGTAAGAAGGAGCGTTACGGTCCCGAGCAAGGCAACCGCGAACACGGCGACCGCGCCCTTTCCATCACGCTCCTTCGCTTCCGGCAGCAGATGTACCGATCCCAGGTAGCAGAGCACCCCTCCCGCTGCCCCACTCATCAGCCCCACTGTCTGCTCTCCGGGAGAGGAGAAAACCAGCGTCAGCCCCGTCGCTACCGGCAGGACCAGCCCCAGCAGCACCGCCGTCCCGACAACTTTCGCTTTCGCTGTCTTGGATCCTGCAAGGACCGCACCAAGAGAGCCTCCCTCGGGGATCTTGTGTACCATCACCCCTATCCCTATCCCTCCCACCGCAACGGCCGAGGCCCCCGCTCCTGCCGCCACGACGAACCCTTCGGCCAGGTTGTGAAGTGCAAAGCCGATCACGAAGGGGAGGAGCAAGGTGGCTCCTTCTGAGCCTATCGGCCGGGTGGCATCGTCCTCATCGTGGTGATGGTGAGCTCTGGGCAGTCCTTCGAGGAGCGCCATGAGCGCGAACGCTGTGGCGAAGCAGGCTATGGCTTTTGGGCCCGCTGCCTCGATGCTCTCGGGCAGGAGGTCGGCGAAAGAGAGGGCGAGGATGATCCCTGCGGCTCCGGCGAGGAGCCAGGACTGCAGGGTGGGGGTAAGGCGGGTGCCGAAGAGCCCGAGCAAGCTCGATGCACAGAAGCCAGCCCCGGCAAGAGACGCAGCAAGTACGGCATCCACCTCAGGATACCTCGCGCAGTCTCCCGGTCTCCACCTGGTAGACGAATCCCCGGATGGAGTCTTTGCGCGGGATGAACGGGCTCGCCTCAAGGCGCCGGATCGACTGCCGGACATCATCCTCCGGGTCACTGAAGGCTTCCAGCACGAAGGGCGGCCTTATGCCGGTCTCCCTCTCGATCTCTGCCCTCACCTCGTCGTCTCCGAAGGTGGTCATCCCGCATCCCGTGTGGTGGATCAGCATGACCTCTTCGGTGCCGAGCATCCGCTGGGAGATGAGCAATGAGCGGATCACATCCTCCGTGATCACACCGCCGGCGTTGCGGATCACGTGCGCCTCCCCCTCCTCGAGCCCGAGGATCCTGTGCACGTCGATCCGGGCGTCCATGCAGGCGACGATGGCCACCCTGCGTGATGGGGGTGAGGGCAGATCCCCTTTATCGAACTCGCTGGCGTAGCGCTCGTTGTTCTGCAAGAGCTCGTCTATCACGCTCATCCTGCCTGGCAACCTCCATTCTGAACGGGAGAGGGGCGGGAGCCAGTCCCACCCCTCCCAGAGCCTGCTCTTCTCGGGGCCCCCGCTCAGGCGAGCGGAGACCCGTTGAGCTCCACCGCACCCGAGACCTCGACCGGGCGTGTCAGGATGTCGAAGACGGGGCAATGCTCGTCGACGAGACGCGAGAGCTCCCTCACCTTCTCCGGTTCGGAGGGGCTCTCGATCCGGACGCGGTAGCGCACGTTCTCGAACCCGGGACGGACCTCCTCCGAGACCCCGAGGAAACCCCGCGGGTCGAGATCCCCCTCTGCATCCACCTCGACCCTCTCGAGCTCCACACCGGCGCGCGCCGCGTAGACGGAGTAGACGATCTCCTGGCAGGTGGCGAGCGCGGCGAGCACGAGCTCTACGGGGTTCGGACCGGCGTCGGTGCCGCCGAGATCCTTCGGCTCGTCGACCGTGAGGTCGAAACCTCGTATCTTCGTCTCTGTTCTGACGCCCTCCGCCAGCCTGCTCTGTACGGAGAACGTCTGCGAAGCGCTCTCCAGAGATGCGAGCTGGCTCCGCAGCTCCTCTACTTTCTGCAACAGGTCGGTCAAGGTTTCCATCCTCCTTTCGCTAACCCAAAACCTGTGACCGTCCTGGCCACCCCTTCGGGCAACCCGACACGGGGCGGCCCGCTCCGGATCAGAGCCAGATGTCCGAGGTGCAGTCCCCGCCGGGGTAGCGCATCTCGTGCGCCCGGGCGGGCCCTGCGGGCTCGGCGCCGAAGTCCACGTAGAAGTTCTCGTCCACCTCCATGCCGCCGTTCTCGGGATCGCAGTTGACCTTGAGCAGGTAAGATCCGGTCTCGGCGAGCCTCGGGTAGAACTGGTTGTCCCACGAGCTGTAGAGCGAGTTGGTGACGTAGAGTCTCCTGCCGTCCAGGCTGAGCTGGAGCATCTGCGGCCCGCCCTCGAGCCTGCGCCCGGCGACCTCCTGCCCCTTGCCCAGAAGTCCTCCGAGCCACACCTGCCCGGTAAGCCGGGGGTGCGAGGGGTCGGAGATGTCGTACTGCCTGAGGTCTCCGTGCAGCCAGTTCGAGAAGTACAGGTAGCGGTCGTCCATCGAGATCAGCAGGTCGGTTATGAGCCCCGGCAGCGGGATCGGGAAGTTCTCCACGTCCTCGGTCGGTACGTCTATGACCTTCTCCGCCTTCCAGGAGCCGTTGTCCTTGTAGAAGTGGAACATGTTGGACGAGAGCGCCGCCCCGACGAAGCCGTGGGCGCTGTCGGGGTTGTGGTGGAAGCGGGTCTCGAGCGGGATGAGCCCCTCTTCGCCGAGGTCTATCGTCTGCGCCAGCTCGCGCTTCTCCCAGTCCCAGAAGTGGAGCTTGCGCCCGTACTTCCCGGCCTCGACGTCGGAGAGCTCGAAGCCCGGGTAGTAGGTCCTGGGTGCGGCCCACTCGGTGGAGATCATGACGTTGTGGCGCGGCTGGTACCAGAAGTCGTAGTTGAAGTCCATCCCGTCGGTACCGCGCTCCCAGCGCCCGGCGATCTCGAAGTTCTCGTCCAGCAGCAAGAATCCCCCAGGCCCGTTGCCCTCGGCGTCGCCGAGCATGCTGATCATCACCCGATCCGGCAGGCAGTGTACGGTGTGCGGCGCGGTGAGGTTGGTCTTCGCGACGATCTCTTCGGGCTCTATGACCTTGTGGATCTTGGGCGCCCGCTCGTCCGCGGTGTCTATGATGTGGATGCGGCTCGAGCGCTGCCCGCCGACGATGAGGTAGCGTCGCTCCTTGCTCTCGTCACCGTGGCAGGAGCTGCACGCGTTCCACCCGAAGTGGTGCAGCTCGTCCCCGATGTTGGGCATCGGCGTGCGGTGGATGACCTGCGAGTAGGTCGGGGATTCGGGGTCGACGTCTATCGTCGCCAGGTAGTCCGGCGCCTCGACCCCGGTGCCGACGTGCAGCGCGACCGTGTAGAGGATCTTCTCCGGCTCGGCCTTCATCGCCTCCTCGGGGCTCGCGTATCCCGGCCCGCAGCAGGCGTGGTGCTCGTGCTCTTCCGTCATCTTCGCCTCTCCTTTCCCCTAACGCTCGATGGGAGCCCGGACGGAGTTGCCCCACTCTGTCCACGACCCATCGTAGTTCCTCACCCGCTCATAGCCAAGCAGATACCTGAGCACAAACCACGTGTGAGAAGAGCGCTCCCCTATCCTGCAGTACGCTATCACCTCCTCTCCTGCACCAAGGTGAGCCTCTCCCTCGTAGATCTCCCTGAGCTCCTCAGCACTCTTGAAGGTGCCATCGTCCCGCACGGCCCTCGCCCACGGTACGTTCGCCGCTCCGGGGATGTGTCCTCCCCTCAACGCTCCCT
>NZ_JAQKGV010000021.1 GCF_028617075.1 Rubrobacter calidifluminis
GCGCCACCCCCTCCACCCCCGAGAGGTCCACCGAGCCGTCGGCCCTCCCCGGCGTCCCCACAGCGACGAAGAGCACCTCCGAGGCGAGGACCGCCGGTCCGAGCTCGGTGCCAAAACGCACCCGCTCCCGGCAGGCGTCCAAAAGCTCCCGCAGGTGAGGCTCGTGGAGGTAGAGGCGCCCACTCCTCCTGAGCGCCTCCACCTTCCTCAGGTCAGAGTCGACGACGTCCACCTCGCAGCCGAGGTACGCCAGGCACGCCGCGGTCACCAGCCCGACGTGTCCGGCACCCACCACGGCCACCCGCCGGGGAGCAAACACCTCTCTCCCAAAATCTTCGGGCATACGTCCCAAGGATATACCCGGGCCTGGCGAGACGGGCAACTAAACAGGCTCTCCCCCGGTCAGCAGGATGACATGCCCGGAGATGTAACCGGACTCCCTCTCCGAGGCCAGGAAGACGTAGCTCGGGGAGATCTCAACCGGCTGGGCGGGGCGTCCGATGGGCTTGCTCTCCCCGAAGGGTCGCTCCGCGCCCTCCGGCATCGTCGCCGGGATCAGGGGCGTCCATACCGGCCCCGGCGCCACCACGTTCACCCGGATGCCCCGGGGCGTCGTCTCGAGCGCGAGCCCTTTGGAGAAGGTGACGATCGCCCCCTTGGAGGCTGCGTAGTCGTGCAGGATGGGTTTGGGGTGGAAGGCCTCGATGGAGGCGGTGTTGATGATCGAAGACCCCGGCCGCATGTGCGCCAGCGCGGCCCGGCAGAGGTAGAAGACGGAGAACACGTTGGTCCTGAAGGTGTGCTCGATCTGCCAGGATGGCACCTCGGCGAGCCCCTCACGGGCCATCTGGTAGGCGGCGTTGTTCACCAGGACGTCTATCCTTCCGAAGCTCTCCACCGCCCGCTCGACGACCTCCCGGCAGTATTCCTCGCTCCCGATGTCCCCCGCCACCGCCACGGCTTTCCTGCCCGCCTCCTTCACGAGCCGTAGCGTCTCCCGCGCATCCCCCTCCTCTTCTTCGAGGTGGGAGATGAGTACGTCGGCCCCCTCCCGGGCGAACGCGATCGCGACCGCCCGCCCTATCCCAGAGTCCCCCCCGGTCACCACCGCGGCCTTCCCCTCCAGCCGGCCGCTCCCCCGGTAGCTCTCCTCCCCACAGTCCGGTTTGGGGTCCATCTGCGACTCGCTACCGGGATGCTCCTGACGCTGGGCGGGAAACTCCGGGTGCGGGAAGCGCTCAGTCGGGTTCTCCCGTTCCTCTCTGCCCTGGCTCAAAACTGCTCCTCCAAGTTCCGGATAACTCTCTTCGGGGCGCACAGCGACCGGAAGGCTAGATGGATGGTGGTAAACCCCGGACACAACACGCCCTTTCGGATCAATGGTCGCACTAAACCCGCCCCCCGGCGTCGCCTGGAGGATGCAGGCATCCTGCACACTTGGGACCATCAGGGCTTCAGAACGACCTCTGTCGCACTCCCCGCTCGAGCACGATGTGACGGCGCGTCCGCCAGATGGCCCCATCGCTGCACCGAAGTGTGCAGCCAGGTTGCATCCCACGGCTCATTGCCAGCCTGCGGCAGCGTGAGATTATCCGGGCATGCGCAGGATACTTCCGGGATCATACGGGACCGGGGCTTCACCCCGCACGAGGAGGGTGTAGCGCCGCCTTGCGCGTCCTGGGGATCAACGCCGTCTTCCACGACCCCGCCGCCGCGCTCGTGATAGACGGCGAGATCGTGGCCGCCTCGGAGGAGGAACGCTTCAGTAGGCGCAAGCACGGCAAGCGGCCCGTGCCTTTCTCCACCTGGGAGCTCCCGGAGCAGTCCGCGCGCTGGTGCCTGGAGCACGCCGGGCTCTCTCCCGCCGACCTCGACGCGGTGGCCTACTCCTACGACCCGGCGCTCGCCCCCCGTACGGAGGGCGAGATCACCGCCTACGGGTGGGAGGGTCTGCGCACACTCTACGCCCGCCGCGCCCCGCTCTTTCTGCGCTCCGCGTTCCCGGGCCTCGATCCGGGCAGAGTCCGCTTCGTCCCCCACCACGTCGCCCACGCCGCCTCGGCCTATCTGGCCGGTCCCTGTGACTCGTGCGCCGTGATGGTCGTCGACGGCCGGGGGGAGAGGACCTCCTACCTCGCGGGGCGCGCGGCGCGGGGCGGGCTGAAGGTGCTCGCCCGACAGGAACTGCCGCACTCGCTCGGGCTCCTCTACGAGGATCTGACCGAACACCTGGGCTTCAGGCGCTCCTCCGACGAGTACAAGCTCATGGCGCTGGCCTCCTACGGCGAGCCGGCCTTCCTGCCGGTGCTGCGGCAGACCATCCGGACCACCGGGGATGGCGGCTTCCGGACCGATCCCGTCGACTGGTGCGCCCTCGCCCCACCGGTTCCGCCAGGGTATGAGGCGTGGGAGCGGGAGCATGCGGATCTGGCCGCGAGCCTGCAGGCCCGCCTCGAGGAGGTGCTGCTCGAGCTCGCCCGCTGGCTGTACAGAGAGACCGGTGAGCCCACCCTCTGCATGGCCGGGGGTGTGGCTCTCAACTGCGTCGCCAACTCCCGCCTGTGGAGGGAGGGCCCCTTCGAAGAGGTCTGGGTACAGCCCGCAGCCGGAGACGCGGGCACAGCCCTCGGGGCAGCGCTCTACCTCGCCCGTGAACTCGGGGACGAGGTTTCCCCCATGCGCGGCGCGGATCTGGGACGCTCCTGGACGGAGACGCAGATAGCGAAAGAGCTCTCGCGCGCCGCCCTGCCCTTCGAGCGCCCGGCGGACATCGCGTACGAGGCGGCGCGCATCCTGGCCTCCGACGGCGTGGTCGCCTGGTTTCAGGGTCGGAGCGAGTACGGCCCACGGGCACTCGGACACCGCAGCCTCCTCGCCCATCCGGGCAGGGAGGAGAACCTCGACCGCCTCAACGCCATAAAGGGTCGCGAGAGCTTCCGGCCCGTCGCCCCGATGGTCCTCGCCGGGCGCGCACCGGACATCTTCGAAGACGGCCCCCTCCCGAGCCCTTACATGCTCTTCACCCACCAGGTTAAGGGGTGCTGGAGAAGGAGGATCCCCGCCGTCGTCCACGTGGACGGCACCGCCCGCATACAGACCGTAAGCCCGGAAGCGGAACCTCTCACCCACCGCCTGCTCGCCTCCTTCGAGAAGCTCACCGGTCTGCCGGTTCTCGTCAACACCAGCCTCAACACCGGCGGGCGCCCGATGGTGGACTCCCCGCGCGACGCCCTGGAGTGCTTCGGCTCCTCACCGATCGACGCCCTCGCCATCGGCCCGTTCCTGGTACGCAGGAGGAGCGCTTTCGGAGGCAAGAAGGTTTGACGGCGAAAGATCGACCCCCGGTCTCGGTGGACGTGGTGATCCCGACCTCGGGACGCTCCTCGCTCGCGGAGCTCCTCTCGGCGCTCGCCTCCGGGAGCGTTTCGCCGCCGGGATGGGTGGTCCTGGTCGACGACCGCAGAAGCCCCGATGGACCGCTACTGTCCCGCGGGGCGCCCGGGCCTCTCAGAAAGAGGCTGCTCGTCGTGCGGGGCCGGGCTGCGGGCCCGGCGGCGGCGCGCAACACGGGCTGGCGCGCATCGGGTGCCCGCTGGGTCGCCTTCCTCGACGACGACGTCATCCCCGCCCCCGACTGGATGGAACGCCTGCTCGACGACCTCTCAGGCCTCAAAGAGGGGGTCGCCGCGAGCCAGGGCAACCTCAGGGTCCCGCTCCCGAAAGGCCGCCGTCCGACCGACTGGGAGCGCAACGTCAGGGGACTGGAGGGTGCGCCCTGGATCACGGCGGACATAGCCTACCGCCGGCGGGCGCTCGCACGTCTGGGCGGGTTCGACGAGCGCTTCCCCCGCGCCTACCGGGAGGACGCAGACCTCGCCCTGCGTGCCACGCGCGCGGGCTACACCCTGGTACGCGGAGAGCGCACCTCCTTCCACCCCGTCCGTCCCGCACCGCCGTTCGTGAGCCTGCGCCTGCAGTCTGGGAACGCCGACGACGCGCTGATGCTCGCGCTGCACGGCCGCGGGTGGTGGCGGGCGGCGAAGGTGCCCGCAGGGCGCAGACCCGGCCACCTCGCGACCACCGCCGCCGGGACAACCGCGCTCCTCGCCCTCCTCGCCAGGAGACGACGCCCGGCCGTCCTCGCGCTCTCGCTCTGGATGGCTTTGACGGCGGAGTTTGCCGCCTCGCGCCTCGCCCCGGGACCCGGCACACCGCGGGAGGTCGCGGCGATGCTCGCGACGAGCGCCCTCATCCCTCCCGCGGCGAGCGCACACTGGCTGCGCGGGCTCCTGCGCGCCCGCAGCCTGCTCCGGGACGACTCCCGCGCCCCGCACCCGCTACCCGTCGAGCGGCTCCCCGAAGCCGTCATCTTCGACCGGGATGGCACGCTCGTGCGCGACGTCCCCTACAACCGCGACCCCGGGCGGGTCGAGCCCGTGCCGGGCGCGAGGGAGGCCCTGCAGCGGCTGCGGGCCTCGGGCATCGCTCTCGGCATCGCCACGAACCAGAGCGGCGTGGCCCGGGGCCTCATAGACCGCAGGGAGCTCCTCGCGGTGAACCAACGGGTCGAGGAGCTCGTCGGTCCCCTCGGCTTCTGGGCCGTCTGCCCGCATGCCCCGGAGGAGGGCTGCCAGTGCCGCAAGCCCGCCCCCGGGCTCGTACTGCGCGCCGCACGGGCCCTCAGCTCGGATCCCAGCCGCTGCGTGGTGGTCGGCGACACGGGTGCCGACGTGGAGGCCGCCCGGACCGCCGGGGCACGTGCCATCCTCGTCCCCACCCCGGCTACCCGCCCGGAGGAGATCCGGAGCGCCCCCGAGGTCGCACCCGACCTGCCCTCGGCCGTCGACCTCATCCTGGGAGAAACCCTTTGAGGCCGCATGTCCTCGCCTGCCGGCTGGACAACGCGGGGGACGTCCTCCTCGCAGGGCCCGCCCTCCGCGCCCTCGCCGCCGGGGCGGCGAAGGTGACGATGCTCTGCGGACCTCGGGGGGCAGAGGCGGCGCGGATGCTCCCCGGCGTGCGGGAGGTGATCGTCTATGACGCTCCCTGGGTGGCCTTCGATCCCACCCCGCTCGACCGCGAACGAACGCTCGGGCTCGTCGAACTCATCTCACGCATGGGAATAGACCAGGCGTTCATCTTCACCTCCTTCCACCAGAGCCCGCTCCCGCTCGCGCTCCTGCTGCGCCTGGCCGGGGTGCCCTTCGTCGCCGCGAGCAGCGTGGACTACCCGGGCTCGCTGCTGGACATCCGACACCTCCCGGAAGAATGCCTGCACGAGGTCGAGCGCTCGCTCTCCCTGGTCGAGAGGGCAGGATATACCCTGCCCCCGGACGACGACGGGCGCCTCGCCGTCCGCCTGCCCCAGGGAGAGCATCCCCTCCTTCTTGAGGGTCCCTACATCGCCGTCCATCCCGGAGCATCGGTCCCGGCCCGCACCTGGAACCCGGAGCGCCACGCAACCCTCGTCGGACGCCTGCTCGAGGAGGGCTGGCGGGTGGTCGTGACCGGCGGACCGGAGGAGCGAAAGCTGACGGCCCGGGTGACCAGAGGACGTCCGGGAACACTCGACCTCGGCGGCAGGACCACCCTGTCCGAACTCGCCCGCATCCTCGCCGGCGCACGGCTGCTGGTGACCGGCAACACGGGCCCGGCGCACCTCGCCGCGGCGGTGGGAACCCCCGTGATCTCGCTCTTCGCCCCCACCGTCCCCCTCGAGCGCTGGCATCCCTGGAAGGTTCCCCACCGCCTGCTCTACACGCCTGTCCCCTGTGCGGGGTGCCGCGCCCGCGTCTGTCCCTTCGAGGAGCACCCCTGCCTCGGCGGCGTCGGCGTGGAGGAGGTGCTCGAGGCCGTGTCCGCGCTGATGGAGGAACGTGCGAGGTGAAGGTCTTTCTCTGGCACGTCCATGGCTCCTGGACCACCGCCTTCGTGCATGGACCCCACGAGTACCTGATCCCGACCCTCCCCGACCGCTCCCCCGACGGCCTCGGCCGCGCCCGGACCTATACCTGGCCCGAGAGCGCGATCGAAGTCTCCCCGCAGGAGGCCGCCGCAGCCGATGTGGACGTCGTCATCCTCCAGCGACCGCAGGAGCTCCACCACCTAGCCGAAGAGTGGCTCGGGGGACGCAGGCCCGGCCGGGACCTGCCCGCCGTCTACGTCGAGCACAACGCACCGCAGGGTAGTATCAACGACATGCGACATTGCGTCGCGGACAGGAGGAACATCCTGCTCGTGCACGTGACGCACTTCAACGCCCTCTTCTGGGATGCGGGCTCCACCCCGGTGCGGGTGATAGAGCACGGGATCGTGGACCCCGGTTACCTATACGTGGGAGAGCTTGGGCGGGTGGCCGTCGTGATCAACGAGGCCAGGAGGAGGTGGCGGGTGACCGGCACGGACCTCCTCGGCTTCTTCCGGAAGGTCGCGCCGCTCGACCTGTTCGGGATAGACGCCGAGAGCCTCGGGGGGCGTGATCTGCCACAGGAAAAGCTGCACCGGGAGATGGCCCGCCGCCGGGTCTACCTGCACCCCTTCCGGTGGACCTCGCTCGGGCTCTCGCTCATCGAGGCGATGCATCTCGGGATGCCCGTGGTCGCGCTCGCCACCACGGAGGTTCCAGAGGCGGTCCCCCGCGGGGCCGGGGTCGTCTCAAACGACCCCGTGGTGCTCGAGGAGGGTCTGCGGCGCCTTCTCGCCGAGCCGGAGGAGGCCCGGGCGGCGGGGCTCGTGGCCCGCAGGGCGGCGAGGGAGCGTTACGGACTCGAGAGGTTCCTCGCCGATTGGGAGGAGGTGCTGGTGGAGGTGGCAGGATGAGGGTCGCGATGGTCTCCGAGCACGCGAGCCCCCTGGCGACGCTCGGCGGGGTGGATGCCGGGGGACAGAACGTGCACGTGGCTGCGCTGAGCACGGCGCTGGGACGCCTGGGGGTCGAGGTGGTGGTCTACACCCGCAGGGACGGGTCGCTCCTGCCACGCCGGGTGTCCCTCGGCCCGCGCGTCGCCGTCGAGCACGTCGAGGCCGGCCCCCCGGAGCCGGTCCCAAAGGACGAGCTGCCGCCCCACATGGGCCAGTTCGCCGCCGGGCTGCGCAGGGCCTGGCGGAGCTGGCGCCCAGACGTCGTACACGCGCACTTCTGGATGTCCGGCAAGGCCTCACTGGAGGCCCGGCCACCCGGTGTCCCGGTCGTCCAGACCTTCCACGCCCTCGGGATCGTCAAGCGCCGGCATCAGGGCGAGAAGGATACCAGCCCCCCGGAGCGCATCGACGAGGAGAGGAAGATCCTGCGCAGCGCGGATCGGATCGTGGCGACCTGCAGCGATGAGGTCTTCGAGCTGGTGCGCCTCGGGGCGGACCCCAGGAGGATCTCGGTCGTCCCCTGCGGCGTCGACCTCGGCATCTTCCGACCCGACGGGCCCGCGGAGAGGCGCCCGCCGGGGATACATCGGATCGTCGTCGTGAGCCGCCTGGTGGAGAGGAAGGGGATCGGAGACCTCATCGGTGCACTTCACCCCCTACCACAAACCGAGCTCGTCGTCGCCGGAGGCCCCGACGCCGCGCGGCTCGATGCGGACCCCGCGGCCCGGCGCTTCCGGTCGCTCGCCCGCGGGCTCGGCGTGGAGAGCAGGGTACACCTGCGCGGCAGGATCTCCCACGAGGAGGTGCCCGCCCTCCTGCGCTCGGCGGACGTGGTCGCGTGCGTCCCCTGGTACGAGCCCTTCGGGATAGTGGCGCTCGAGGCGATGGCCTGCGGGGTGCCGGTGGTGGCCTCGGCGGTGGGCGGGCTGGTCGATTCGGTCGTCCACGGCGTAACCGGGCTGCACGTGCCGCCGGGAGACCCCGGGGCCCTGACCTCGGCGCTCCGGATGCTGCTGGGTGACCCGGAGCGCCGCCGCAGGCTCGGGGAGGCGGGATCGCGCCGCGCCGCCGCACGCTACGGGTGGGAGAAGGTCGCGCGCTCGACGCTAGAGGTCTACGGCAACCTGCTGGAGTCCGGTCGCGTCCCGGGCGAGGAGGTCTCGCGGTGAGAGACGGGGAGCTCCCGACCGGACGCGCGCACCTCGCAGCGCTCTTCGAGGCTCTCGGCTCCCTGGAGGACGACCTGGAGAAGATCGAAGGGTGGGGCGTACACCTCGCCCGGGTTCTCACAGGAGGGGGACGCCTGCTCGCAGCCGGCAACGGCGGGAGCGCCGCGCTCGCCGAGCACCTCTGCGGTGAACTCTCCGGGCGCTACCGCGACGACCGCAGACCACTCTCCGCGCTCGCCCTGCACTCCGACGGGGCCTCCCTCACAGCCATCGCGAACGATTATGGGCCGCGGGCGGTCTTCTCCCGGCTCGTCGCCGCCCACGGCAGGCCGGGGGACGTCTTCCTCGCCATCTCCACCTCCGGCGAGAGCCCGAACGTCCTCTCCGCCGCGCAGGAGGCCCTGCGGCAGGGTCTCACGGTCTGGGCGATGACCGGCCGCCGGCCGAACCCGCTCGCCGGCCAGGCACACGACGCGCTCTGCGCCGACGCGGGGGAGACGGCCACCATCCAGGAGGTGCACCAGGTCGCCGTCCACATGCTGTGCGCGGCCCTCGACTGCCGGCTCGGGGTCTCGGTCCCGCAGCGAGGGGAGGTAGCGCGTTGAAGGCCGGGAGGGTCGTCGTGGTGGGCGACGTCCTTCTCGACCGCGACATCGAGGGCAGGGTGGAGAGGCTGTGCCCCGACGCCCCGGCCCCCGTCGTGGACGAACTCGGGCGGAGCTCACGACCCGGCGGTGCCGGTCTCGCCGCGACCCTCGCCGCCGCTGATGGAGCCCGGGTCACGCTCGTGTGCGCCCTCGCCCGGGATGCCGCGGGGGAAGAGCTTGGGGCCATGCTCTCCGAAGCCGGCGTGGAGGTCATCGACCTCGGCTGTGACGGTACGACGCCGGAGAAGGTGCGCATCCTGAGCGGCGGCAGGACGCTCCTGCGCCTGGACCGCGGCTCCCCGGCCCGGCCAGGCCCTCTGCCGGAGTCCGGCCGCAGGGCGCTGGCCGAGGCAGATGCGGTCCTGGTCTCGGACTACGGCAGGGGCGTCGCCGCCCATCCGGGGCTGCGGGAGGCGCTCGCTGCGCTCCCTTTCGGCAGGCCCCTGGTGTGGGATCCACACCCCCGCGGACCGTCTCCCCTCCCCCGGTCCACGCTCCTCACCCCGAACCTCTCCGAGGCCCGGGGTGCCACAGGAGGCAGAGAAGACCCACCGAGACTGGCCCGCGCGTTGCTGCGTCTCTGGCGCGCGGAGGCCGTCGCCATCACCCTCGGGGCGGGCGGAGCCCTGCTCGCGGACGGGATGGGGCTCTTCGCCGCACCCGCTCCTCGGGTCTCGGGGGGTGATGCGTGCGGGGCCGGCGACCGCTTCGCCTCGCGGGCCGCGGTACTCCTCGCCTCCGGCTCCGGAGTACGGGAGGCCGTGGAGGAGGGCGTACTCGCCGCCTCCAGCTTCGTCGCCGCCGGGGGTGCCGCCTCGTTCGCCGCGGAATCCCCGCCGGGGGTTGCTCCCGAGGTGGAGGAGATCGTCGCCCGGGTCCGGGCGGCCGGGGGGAAGGTCGTGGCCACCGGGGGGTGCTTCGACCTGCTGCACGCCGGACACGTCGGGCTCCTCGAGGGCGCCCGGGCGCTCGGGGACTGCCTCGTCGTCTGCCTCAACTCCGACGGGTCGGTGCGGAGGCTGAAGGGAGAGGACCGTCCGCTGGTGCCTCAGGCAGAGAGGGCGAAGGTGCTCGGTGCCCTGGGGTGCGTGGACGCCGTTGTCGTCTTCGACGAGGATACCCCCGAGGCCGTCCTGGAGCGGCTGCGCCCGGACATCTTCGTAAAGGGCGGCGACTACGAGGCGCGGGAACTCTCCGAAGCCCGCACGCTCGCCCGCTGGGGCGGGGAGGTCGTCATCCTCCCCTACCACGAGGGACGCTCCACCACCCGGCTGATAGAGGAGGCCGCCCGCCGTGGCTGAGAGAGGTCCGGTCCTGCTCGTCCTGCGGGCGCTCGGGCTCGGGGATCTGCTCGCGGGCGTGCCCGCGCTGAGGGCACTGCGTCGCTCGCACCCCGGCCACCGCATCGTCCTGGCGGCCCCGGCCTGCCTGGAACCGCTCGCCCGCCTCTCCGGGGCCGTGGACGCGGTCGCGGACGCCCGGCTCGGCCGTGCCCTCCCGCCGGGGCTGCACGGGGCGGACCTCGCGGTGAACCTGCACGGCAGGGGCCCCGAGAGCCACCGCACGCTCCTGGCCACGGGGCCACGGCGCATGGTCTCCTTCCACAACCCGGAGGTGCCGGAGAGCGCCGGGGGTCCTCGCTGGAGGGCGGAGGAGCACGAGGTCGTCCGGTGGTGCCGGCTGCTCGATGAGAGCGGCATCCCGGCCGACCCTTCCGAGCTGGACCTGAGACCACCGGAGATCCCCGTGGAGAGGCGGGCGCGGGGGGCGACGCTCATACACCCCGGTGCAGCGAGCCCTGCCCGCCGCTGGCCCGCGGAGCGGTGGGCCGCCGTAGCCCGGGCCGAGAGGGAGTCCGGGAGGGAGGTCCTGCTCACCGGCGGCCCCGGAGAGGTGGAGCTGGCACGGCGGGTGGCCCGGACGGCCGGGCTCCCGGAGGGGTGCGTGTACGCCGGACGCACCGGGCTTCTGGAGCTCGCCGCGCTCGTCGCGGCGGCCGGGCGCGTCCTCTGCGGAGACACGGGGGTCGCACACCTGGCGACCGCGCTCGGCACCCCCTCGGTGGTGCTCTTCGGCCCCGTCTCCCCCCGGCTGTGGGGCCCACCGCCGGAGAGGGAGCGTCACCGGGCGCTGTGGGCCGGCAAGAGCGGCGACCCGCACGCCGCGACCCCGGATGCCGGGCTGCTCGAGATCGGGGTCGGTGACGTGCTGGAGGCGATCGGGGAGCTCCCGCGATGAGAGCCCTAGTCGCCGGGTGGTTCAGCTTCGTGCGCGGGGAGGCCACGGCGGGTGACCTGCTCGCGAAGGACACCGTCTGCCGGTGGCTCGAAGAGGCCGGGTGGGAATTCGACGTGGCCCTCTCTCCCGCATTCGGCGGGGAGGGCGTGGACTGGCGCACGGTGGACCCGACGCGCTACGAGGCGGTGGTCTTCGTCTGTGGACCGGCGAGGGGTGAGCAGATCTCCTCGCTCGCCCGGCGTTTCTCCGGCCGCCGGCTCGTCGGGCTCGGGGTCTCGGTGATCGAAGGCTCGAAAGAGACGGAGCTCTTCGACGTCCTCGTCCCCCGGGACGGCCCCTCGGGAGCGCTCCCGGACCTCAGCTTCCTCGCCACCCCGCGTAAACCCCCGGTCGTCGGGCTCATCCTCTCTCACCCCCAGCCGGAGTACGGGGAGCGTGCCACGCACGAGGAGGTACACGAAAGGCTGCTCCGCATCCTCCACGCGGAGGATCTCTGCATCCTCCCCCTCGACACCCGGGTGGATCCCCGCTCGCAAGGATTCCGCACCTCCGGGGAGGTGGAGGCCGCGATCTCGCGGATGGACGCCGTGGTCACCACCCGGCTGCACGGGATGGTGCTCGCGCTCAAAAGCGGCGTGCCCGCGCTCGCGATCGACCCCGTACGAGGCGGAGCGAAGGTCGGCAGCCAGGCGGCGGCGCTGGGCTGGTCCGCCCTGCTCCTCCCGGAAGAACTCGACCGGAAGTCTCTCCTGGAGAACCTGAAGTTCTGCCTCTCACCGGAGGGGCGTGACGCCGCCAGCCGGGTGAGGGAGCGGGCGGCGCTGCTCCTGGAGACGGCCCGCTGTCGCTTTCTGGAGGCGCTCGGAAGGGCGGACGCAGGCTAATCCCCGAAGAGGGGCGCGTACTCCGATGGAAGCTGGGCGCGCACGTCCCCGATCTCACCGGATGTGACGGCCTCCCGCAGCACCCCGACCACCGCCCGGGCGTGGTCTTCGGCGGCCTTCTGGTCCGTCCCCTCCCTCTCTGCGACCCTGCGGTAGAACTCCTCGAGCGGGAAGGGATCGGCCTGCGCCCCACCCTCGCGGCGGACGTACCCCGCCAGTTCCTCGGGAAGCTGGGAGGCGAGGTCGTGCGGCTCTCCTCCGGCAAGCCGTTCGCCGAGGGTTCTCAGCACCGCGGCGGTCGCCCTCTCTGCCTCCTCCCGCGAGGCCAGGTTCGCGCGCTCCCGTACGGCCTTCAGGAACTCGTCACGCCCCATTGCCACAACCTCCCTTCTCAGCCGTTCTCCTCGCGCTCCCTGAGCTTCTCGGCCACCCGGCGCTTCTCCTCGTCTTCGCCCGGCTCCTTCGAGGAGCCTACCCGCGAGGAGGCGTCGCCCTTCGTCCCGCGGCCCACGTGGGGGCTCTGCTCCGGGTCCGGCTCTGAGGCCTCCTTCGCTATCTCGGGGTTGTTCTTCGGTCGCTTGTGTCTGCTCATCCCTCTCCCTCCAACAACACTCCATCGGGCGGGGTCGGCCGGGAGGTCCGGCCAACCCCGCCAGAACTACCCGCGTCTGAGCAGCTCCCTGCACCTCCGGGCGCGCTCGGCGTCCTGCCTCTGCACCTCGCGGAAGAAGTCCGCCAGCTCCCCGTCACCTTCCCTCTCGGCGTCCTCGATGTATCCGGCGTACACGGTGCCGCCCTGGGCAGCGTGGTAGAAGACGCTCACCAGGTCGTAGACGGCATTGCTCACGCCGGTCTGCGCTTCACCGTTGCTCAAAGGTGCTCCTTTCATTCGGTCGATACCCCTGCCGGATGATCCGAGCCGGTCTGCAAACACCGGAGGGGCCGAAGCGGTGGGCCACGGCCTCTGTCGCATCCCCTCATCCCGCGCGGGGCGCGCCGAGCGCCCGAAACCCTCTCTCCCGATCCAGCATCTCAAGGCCCTCCTCCACACTGGGAGGGAGAACCCTCCGGCTGCTCAGCCTCCGGGGCAGACCGCCGAGCGCCTCGATGAGCGCCGCACCGGCGTCGGGGTCCCGGAGGGCCGAGCGGGCTACCTCGAGCGTCTGGCGCGCCGCGACGCCGGCGGGACGACGCATCCAGGCAAACCACAAAGCGTTGCGGATCCCGAGCCGCCTCCTCCGCCGCCGGTCACGGAAGGTGGAGGGGTGGTGGCGGCACACGACCTCCTCGACGTAGACCAGAGCCCAGCCAGCGGCTGCCAGGTCGGCGGCGAGCAGTTCCTCCTCCCCCCCGAAGAAGACGTGGGGGTCGAAGCCGCCCGCACTCAGGTACGCCTCCCGGCGCACGACCGAGGCGCACGCGAGGAAGCCGAGCACCGGCGGTCCCGGAAGGTCGGGCTCGCGAGGGAGCGGGCTCCTCCTCATCTCCGCACAGATGGGATCCTCCCTCCCCTCCGGACCGACGAGGATGCGTCCCGCGAGCAGGGCCAGGCGGGGATGGGCGTCGAGCAGCTCGGCCGCACGCCGGAGCGCTCCGGGCTCCCACCAGGAGTCGTCGTCCGAGAAGGCCACGTAAGGCGTGCCGAGCAGCCCGACCCCGACGTTTCTCGCCGCCGCCCCCAGGTTCTCCTCAAGGGCGACGACCTCCACCTCCGGATGGCGCCGCCGGACCTCCGCCGCGGTCCCGTCGGAGGAGGCGTTGTCCACCACGACGACCCGCGGTCGCTCGGGGAGGGCACGCAGGTGCGCGAGGGTCACGAGCAGTTCCGGCAGCCGGTTCCGGGTGACCACCACCACCGATACACGCCCCTCGCCCGCGTCGACGACAAACGGTCCTCCAGGTCTCTCGCCACCCGAAACATGCTCGCACGACGCAGGATCGGGGATAAGCACTTTATGGGCTAAAGAGACTGCACCATTCGGGCCAAATTGCCGGTGTGAGAGGTCGTGCCGCTTCCGGTCGGTCCGGGGGTGGGTTAGAGTGGGGTTCCGGTCGGGATCTGAAGAGCCGGATGCAGCGCCTTCTCCGGGGAGGAACATTCGCGAGGAAGGAGATAACCGGTGGAGGAGATCAAGGGAAGCATGAGGGGAAGCATCGTGCTGGTCACCGGAGCGGGGAGCGGGCTCGGCGAAGCCACCGCGCGGGTGCTCGCAGCAGATGGAGCCCGGGTCATCTGCGGGGACATAGACGAGGCGGGCGCGCGGAGGGTGGCCGGCGAGATCGGCGGGGAGGCGGCCCGTCTCGACGTCGCCGACCCCCGCTCCGCAGAGGAATTCGTCCGGTGGGCGATGGAGCATGAGGGGAGGATCGATGCCCTCGTCAACAACGCGGGGGTGGACTACGTCCGGTCGGCGGTCGAGATGACCCTCGAGGAGTGGGACAGGGTCCAGCACACCAACCTCAGGGGCCCCTGGCTCCTCTCGCGCGCCGTCTTCTCGCACATGGTCGGGCGGGGCTCCGGCCAGATCGTCAACGTCGCCTCGACCGCCTCGAAGAAGGGTTGGGCCAACGCCACCGCCTACGCGGCCTCCAAGCACGGACTACTCGGGCTCACCCAGGCGCTGCATGCCGAGGGCAAGGAGCACGGGGTGCGCGTGATGGCCGTCGTCGCCGGCGGGATGCGGACCGGCTTCTTCCGGACGCTGGACCCTCCCCCGCCACCCGAGACCCTCCAGCCGCCCGAGAACGTCGCCCGGGCCATCCTGTTCATGCTCTGCCAGCCCGCGGAGTCCGTAATCCACGAGCTGATCATCACCCCGATGACCGAGACCTCCTACCCGTAGCGTCGAACCTTCCCGAAACGGGGAGACATCATCCTTCAGAGACACCCTGCCGCCACGGCGGTTCCGGAGACCGGAGTGAGGTGAGCGATGGGAGAACAGAGCGTCGGGCTGCAGAACGAGCCGGTGGACGTGAGCGAGGAGTTCGGACGGCAGGAGAACCACTTCTTCGCCGCCGCGAAGGCTGAGAGCTTCGATCCGGCGTCCGCCTCCGGAGAGCTCCTCTGGAGGAGCTTTGCGCTCAAACAGCGGGTCTCCTACCACCAGCTCACGCTGCAGCTCGAAGGCTACAAGGTGTGGGAGGATGCACCTCCCGGCGAGTACGAGGACGAGCCGGCCTTCCCGTTCGCCCTCTCCTTCTACGGCCCGAGGACGGTGCGGCTGCGGGTGGCGGCGAGGCCGCAGACGATCCGGGAGCGCCCCTCGCTCATGGTCCCGCGACCTCCGCAGGAAGACGCCTCCCCCTGGGAGCTGGTGGACGGCGGCTGCTGCACGGAGTACCGGGGTCCCGCAGGGACCGTAGCGGTGAGCCGGAGTCCCTGGCGGCTTGAGTTCCGCGACGCCTCCGGGCGTCTTCTGACCCGGAGCTGGCACGTCTCGGATAAGCCGGGGGTCGTCAGCGGCAGGCCCACCCCGTTCTCGTTCGTCCGCGACGCCGCCAACCTGCGCCGGCACCTCGCGGCCAGCTTCTCGCTCTCCCCCGGGGAGAGGCTCTTCGGAGGCGGCGAGTCGTTCACCGCCCTGAACAAGCGCGGGCAGAAGCTCGTGCTGTGGACCCGCGACGCCTACGGCACACAGTCGCAGGAGATGTACAAGCCGGTGCCGTTCTTCCTGAGCAGCCGCGGCTACGGGATGTTCGCGCACACCAGCCAT
The DNA here is from genome assembly GCF_028617075.1 of Rubrobacter calidifluminis. Lineage (NCBI taxonomy): Bacteria > Bacillati > Actinomycetota > Rubrobacteria > Rubrobacterales > Rubrobacteraceae > Rubrobacter > Rubrobacter calidifluminis. The sequence goes on from NZ_JAQKGV010000021.1 coordinate 15,513, forward strand.
CCTCTCACCCTCGACCTGGGAAGTTCCTACGACGGGGCCGCCGTCCTCTACCTCGACGACGACTTCCTGGATCTGTTCTTCTTCCTCGGTAGTCCGAAGGAGGTGCTCTCTGAGTACACCGCGCTCACCGGCCGGGCTCCCACCCCGCCGCTGTGGTCGTTCGGGCTCTGGATGGGCCGGGAGAGCTACTCCTCCGAGCAGGAGGTGCGGGAGGTGGGGCGGAAGCTGCGCGAGGAGAGGATCCCCTCCGACGTGATACATTTGGACGTCGGCTGGACCGAGGTGCCCCACCGCAACGACTTCAGGTTCTCCCCCTCGCGCTTTCCCAACCCACAGAAGATGCTCTCCGCCCTCAGGGAGGAGGGATTCCGGGTGAGCCTGTGGCAGCTCCCCTATTTCAACCCGAAGAACGAGCTGCACGCCGAGGCGATAGAGAAAGGATTCGTGATCCTCTCCGCCAACGGCGAGCCTCCGGTGGACGACGCGGTGATAGACCTCTCGAACCCGGAGGCCGTCCGCTGGTACCAGGAGAAGCTGGCGAATCTCTTGAAGATGGGCGTCGGCGTCTTCACCGCGGACTTCGGCGAGGCCGCCCCGCTCTCGGGGATCTACAGCGGGAACAGGAGCGGCTTCGAGGAGCACAACCTCTACCCGCTGCGCTACAACCGGGCGGTCGCCGAAATTACTAAAGAGGCAACCGGCGAGAGCGTCATCTACGCCAGGAGCGCCTGGGCGGGAAGCCAGCGCTACCCGCTGCACTGGGGCGGGGATGCGGAGGTCACCGACGGCGCGATGGCCGCCACCCTCAGAGGAGGCCTCTCTTTGGGCCTCTGCGGGTTTTCGTTCTGGAGCCACTTCATCGGGGGGTTCTCGCGGCCCACCCCGCCCGATCTCTACCTCAGGTGGCTGGCGTTCGGTGTCTTCTGCTCGCACGCCCGCTGTCACGGCGCCCCCCCGACCGAGCCGTGGGAGTACGGAGAGGAGTTCACGCAGAGCTTCCGGCGCATCGTCGAGATGCGATACCGGCTCATGCCCTACGTCTACGCCCAGGCGCGGGAGTGCTCGGAGAGGGGATTCCCGATGGTGAGGCCCCTCTTCTTCGAGTACCCGGAGGACAGGAGCTGCTGGACGGTGGAGGACGAGTACCTCTTCGGCGAGGACCTGCTGGTCGCGCCGCTCGTGGAGAGCGGTCCGGAGAGGGAGGTCTACCTGCCGCCGGGGCGGTGGTTCGGCTACCCCGACGGGCAGATCTACGAGGGATCGGGGTGGCTCGAGCTCAGGGCGCGGGAGATCCCGATAGTAGTTCTGGTGCGCGAGGGTGCGGTCGTCCCCCACGCGGAGCTGGCCCGGCACACGGGTGAGATCCGGTGGGACCGGATAGAGCTCAAAGTCTTCGGGGACGGTGAGGCCTCGGGGCTCTTCTGCCGTCCACAGGAGGACGTCCATCCTCACCGTTTGCGTCTCGGCCGCGGGGATGTATCACCGGAGGAGGACCCCTCCGGAGGCGAGGTGAGGTGGAGCGTAACCCGGGTGTGAGGAGCCGCTCGCACGGGGGATCCTCCCGCCGGAGCCCTGCGGGCACATCGTGTACGGGGACGCGACCAGAAGCAAAGCATCCCGAAGATGGCCGGGAATACCCCCGGCAGCGACGCACGCGAGGGGACGCTGCGCTGCAGCCGGCGGCCACATCCTTCTTCTCTGGAGAGGGTGGCATCAATTCCCCCGGGGGATGTAAGCTAAAATTCGTAGGCTGGCAGGAGGTTTACAGAGCGGGAGATGGCCCTCTCCGAAAACTCAATGGTTCGCGTGCAGGCGGCCCGCGTCCTCGAGGAGAACGAGGAAGCGATCCTCGCGGGCTACCTGAGACGACTCAGAGAGGAGGGCAACTTCCTGATCGCGGGGGGAGAAGAGAAAGAAGCGATCGGGGAGGGGCGCAGGATGCTCAGATGGGCCGTACTCGCGCTGAGGGACGAAGGATCGGAGAAGGACACGCTCATTGACGAGCTCGCGGAGAACGCAGAGGCCGTCGGGTCGCCAGAGGAGCAGCACCCGGATGAGGCGTTGCGTGCCGGGGTTGCGCTCTGCCGGGCGGCGTTCGATATGCTGGTAGAGCGTCTGGACCTCTCCGACATCTCCCCGCAGGAGATCTTCGAGGTCGCGCAGACCATCCAGCAGAGCGTGATGGAACGTGTGGCACGGGTCTCGATGGTCTCCTACGTGGACTATCTCCTGACCAAGATAGGCGAGGTGCAGAGCGAGGAGCGCAGGCGATTCTCGCGCGAGCTCCACGACAGGGTCGCACACGCGATGGCGCTGGTCAATCAGAGCCTGGAACTCTACGCCGCGACGAGAGACCGGGACCCCGAGCAGGCCCAAAGCAAGCTCTCCCAGGCACGCGAGGCCAACCTGGAGGCGATCGAGGCGGCCCGCGAGCTCGCCCTCGATTTACGCCAGAGCGGAGCCGGCGAAGGCCTGCAGGTGGCCCTGGAGAATCTGGGCCGGGCGAGCATCCCGCCGGGGATGCGCTACGAGGTCTCTTTCGAGGGAGACGAAGAGATGATACCCCGCCACGTGCGAGATCAGCTCTACATGATCCTGCGCGAGGGGGTCAGGAACGCGGTCTCACACTCCGGCGGCGATCTGGTGGAGGTGGAGGTCAGGATCTCGCCGCGGGAGGTGGTGGCGGCCGTCACCGACAGCGGAAGCGGCTTCGACCCCCGGCGCGTCCGTCGTAGGGTCGGGCTCCACTCGATGAGGGAACGCGCCTCCCTGCTCGGGGGAAGCTTCGAGATATCATCCTCGCCGGGCGGAGGGACGAAAGCAGTAACGAAGGTCCCGCTCAGGAGCCGGTCGTGAGCAGGAAGATAAAGGTAGCCCTCGCCGACGATCACACGATGTTCCGCCAGGGGCTCAGGGAGATGCTCTCGACGGATCCATCTCTGGAGGTCACCTGGGAGGCCGCCAACGGGGCCGAGGTCGTCGAACTGGCGCGAACCTCCCCGCCCGATGTCCTCATACTCGACGTGGAGATGCCGATCATGGGGGCCGGGGAGACCATGCAACACCTGGGAAAGCTGCAGCCGCCACCCAGGATTATCATCGTGACCATGTTCGAGGAGCCGCGCCTGGTGCGCGAGCTGCTGGCTGCGGGGGCGAGTGCATACCTGGTGAAGAGCGCCTCGCTCGAAGAGTTGCTCGCGGCAGTGCACGCCGCCGTGGAGAATCCCAGCGAGGACAACGTCGTACTCTCCGTGCCGCGTGGGGTGCTGGAGAGATCGGGCAAAAGGTGCGCCCTCTCGGAGAGGGAGCTGGAGGTGCTCCTTCTCGCCGCGCGGGGGCTCTCCAACCGAAAGATCTCCGTCGTCCTGCACCTCTCCGAGGCGACCGTCAAGCGCCACCTGGCCAACATCTACGCCAAGCTCGGGGTCACCTCCCGCAGCGAGGCAGCCCGCAGGGCCCTCTCGGAGGGCTGGATCTCCACCTACGAGCTGACCCGCGAGGGGTGAGGATCGAAGAACGGGGTCGTCGTTACTGCAGAAGCCTCTTCAGGCCCTCTTCGAGGTACTCCGCGGAGACCGAGCCGTCTGGGGTGTAAGAGACGGCTTCCCTGCAGAGGTGGTAGAGCGCGAGCGTGCGCGTCGGGGAGAGCCTGCGGTTGCCCGCCTGTTCCAGGACCAGACGCATGAGCTCGAGCGCCACCTCCGCGTCGCTCTTTCTCGGCTGTTCCACCGGGTCTACCTCCTCCCTCAGAGGGCGACGATCAGCCGGGAATCCGCCGGCGCTGTGGTAAACTCAGCATACCTTGATTTTCGCAGAGAAGACCGCACCGCGCAGCGCGAAAAGCATCCGGCGAGGGTGAGCCTTGGGCAGGGTCAGACGCGTCTACGTCAGATGTCCGGTATGTGAGCGCATCTTTCCCACCCTCCACGCCGGCTCCTACGTGACCGTGGGCCGCGAGACCGATCTGTGCCCCAAATTCCCCGGGCGAGTCTCGGACGGCTCGCTGCTCCTGCAGAGCGCGGTGACGATGTGTCCGGCATGCTCGTTCGCCTCCCCCTCGGACTTCGGCGAGCTCGACCTCTCCTTCGACGAACGCTACGAGCTCGAGGAGCTCCTGAGGGAGGACGGCCTCCTCAAGGTCTTCCGCAGCAGTCCTCCCCCCTGGCTCGCCTTCCACGCCGCGGAGATCTGCGGCAGGGAGCTCGGGGCCACCCACCGGGAGCTCGGTGATCTGTGCCTGAGAGCCTCGTGGGTGTGCAGAAAGGAGAAGGAACAACCCTTCGAGAGCACCTTCCAGCTGCGGGCGATCCGACACTTCCTGCGCGCGCTTGAAGAAGAGGACCTCTACGGGAGGGAGCTCGCCCTCACCACCTACCTGGTCGGCGAGCTCAACCGGAGGCTCGGCAACCACCGCGAGGCGCTCAACTGGTACGTCAACGCCGAGCGTACCATGCAGTGGATCTCCGATCCATCCCTCACCTGGCTGGGGCGGCTCATCTCCCGCCAGCGCGAGCTCGCCGAGTCGCAGGCGGCCTGAGCCTCAGCCTATGGTCTCCTGGATCACCTCCTGCGCGGCCTTCCTGTCCGGGATCCAGAACGAGATCCCGTTGATGTACTGCGGGTGACCCGGGTAGAGGGCGGCCTTCCCCCCTCCCCCGTAGAGCTTGTACTGCAGAGCGAAGCGCAGGAGAGAGACCGGGTTCATGTTCGTCTTGGTGTTGTCCAGGATCGCCCCGATCACCGCGGGGAGCCGGGGCAGGTTGGCCGGCGAGGTCGCCTGCGCGACGAGCTGGTCGAGGAACTGCTGCTGGCGCTCCTCGCGCCCGATGTCTCCCTGCGGGTCGTCCCGCCAGCGGACGTAGGCCAGCGCCTGTCCGCCGTTCAGCTTCTGCACGCCGGGGTCTATCTTGTACACCCTGCCCTCTATGCCGAGGTTTATGGGCTCCTTCACGTCTATGGTGATCCCGCCGAGGGCGTTGACGACGTCTTTGACCCCGGTGAACTTGACGAGCACGTAGTGGTCCACCGGTACGTTCAGGTCGTCCTTGAGCGTCCTGAGGGTCAGGTCGGCCCCGCCGTAGGTGTAGGCCGAGTTGACCTTGCCCCAGCCGTATCCCTCTATCCTGACCAGCGAGTCGCGCGGAATGGAGAGCATTCCGCCCGTGGCCCGGAAGATCACCATGGTGTCGGTGCGCGCCGGGGCTCCATCACCCCGGGTGTCGCTGCCCAGCAGCAGCACCCGCTGGTCCCCGACGGGGACCAGGAGATAGCCGAGGAACAGCAGGACGAGCGCCGCCACCACGAGCAGTATCCGCCGCCGGGCGTAGTTCGGGCGCTTTTTGCCCAGATCACCGGGCAGCTCCCCGGCTCTGTACACTTTCATCGACACGGGTCGAGATTATATCCGCATGCCGCGGTCATCGCGGACACACGGGCGGCACACGATATACATGTATACTTGATCCATGCAGGGCCTTCAGAGACCATCTCTCGAGGTCGGGGATGAGCGGGTAGCCTGGGAGGGGCTCGCGTCCTCCTGCGCTTCGCCCGCGCGCCGGCTGGCAGCGACGGGAGGGCTCGCGATCCTGCTCTTCATGCTGATCTCCACCGCCCTCGACCTCTACTACAATGCCTTCGGCGTGCGGTACGCGCTCGGCGGGATCGTGGCCGTGCCCTACCGGGCTTTCTACACCTCTCTGGCAGTTAGCGTCACGGTTGCTCTTTGCGGTTACGGCGTGTGGCTCGTGCGCAGCCTGAGATCATACTCGTCCTTCGCCGGCATCTTGCGAGATGGGGGGTTGGATCCCAGGAGGCCCACCCGGCGAGGGCTCCGGGTCTACTCTGACGAGCAGTTGCTAGCGCTGCGCAGCCGCTACGAACGCTCCCGCGACCCGAGGTTCCGCCGGCTGCTCGAGCGCACCTTCGGCTTCCATCCGGACGACTCTTTCTCACTCGCCCCCCTCAACGTCCGCCCGGCCACCTTCGAGATGAGCGCCCTCAGGGTAGAGTGGGAGGCCGCCCTGATCCTCGAGCAGGGCCGGGACCCTCTGCCGGAGATCACCTGGTGGATGGAGAGCAGGCTGCACCTCATGCCCCGGCAGGCCGGCAAGACCCAGAGGCTCATCTACGCCCTGCGCTACACCACGGACTCGGTGCAGGAGCTCAAGCGGCGCTACGGCTATCGGACGGAGCGCTGGCCGCAGACCGTGCCGGAGGGCAAGCTCTTCGACGCCCTGCGGGATTTCGAAGAGGCCCGGCGCATCCGCGCCGCCCTCAGCAGAAAGAGGTCTTGAACTGGCATGACGGCTCTCGTTCTCGGCCCTCTGCTCCGCTACACGGGCCCCACGGAGGCCACCGTCTGGGTCGAGACGGACCAGCCCGGCGAGGTGGGCATACACATCGAAGGTGAAGCTCACCACGAACGCACCTTCAGCGTCGAGGGGCACCACTACGCGCTCGTCTACCTCACCGGTCTGGAACCCGCGAAGACCTACGAGTACGAGGTGACGCTCGAAGGCGTGAAGGTCTGGCCCGAGGAGGACTCTCCGTTCCCGCCGAGCGTCATCCGCACTCCAAAGACCGATGGCCCGTTCAGGATCTGCTTCGGCTCCTGCCGGGTCTCGGCTCCCCACGAAGAGCCCTACACCCTGAGCCCCGACGAGGACCCGCGAGGCCATGGGCAGGACGCCCTCTTCGCCCTGGCCCGCAGGATGCTCCGCACCCCCAAAGAGCAGTGGCCCGACGCCCTGCTCCTGCTGGGGGATCAGATCTACGCCGACGAGGTCTCTCCCGGGACGCTGGCGTTTATCGAGTCCCGGCGCGACACGCGCAGGCCCCCAGGCAGGGAGGTCGCGGACTTCGAAGAGTACACCCGTCTCTACCGGGAATCCTGGGGAGAGAAGACCATCCGCTGGCTCCTCTCCACCGTCCCCTCGGCGATGATCTTCGACGACCACGACGTACACGACGACTGGAACACCTCCTGGCGCTGGGTCCGGAAGATGCGTCAGAAGAGCTGGTGGGGGGAGAGGATTACCGGGGCCTTCATGTCCTACTGGATCTACCAGCACCTCGGGAACCTCTCCCCCGCCGAGCTCGTCGAGGACGAGGTGTTCTGCCGGGTGCGCGGCTCCCGGGACGCGGGAGGGCTCCTGCGTGCCTTCGCCCGCCGCGCCGACCGAGAGGCCGGCGGTACCCGCTGGAGCTTCCATCGAGACTTCGGTTCGACCCGGCTCATCATGGTCGACTCCCGGGCCGGCCGGGTCCTGGAGGAAGGGCGACGATCGATGCTGGACGAGGCGGAGTGGCGGTGGGTGGAGGATTGCGCCCGCGGGGAGTTCGACCACCTCCTCATCGGCACCTCGCTTCCGCTCCTCCTCGCCCCCGGTCTGCACGGCCTGGAGTCAGCAAGCGAGGCCGTGTGCGCCGGAGCGTGGGGCGCGCCTGGTTCGAAGGTCGGGGAGGTGGTCCGTCAGGCGCTCGACCTCGAGCACTGGGCGGCCTTCGAGGAATCCTTCGACAGGATGGTCCGGTTGATAAGCTCGGTCGCCTCCGGCGAGCGCTCCGGAAGACGGCCTCCAGCTTCCATCGTGGTGCTCTCCGGAGACGTGCACCACGGCTACCTGGCGGAGATGAACCCGGGCGGCAAAGCAGAGAGCCTCGTCTACCAGGCCGTGGGTTCGCCGCTCAGAAACATGCTCCCCCGGGCCGAACGGGCCGCCATGAGGGCTGGATGGTCCCGGGGCGGGGAGTTCGCCGGACGGATGCTCGCCCGGCTCGCCGGAGTCGGGGAACCCTCACCTTCCTGGTGGCTCCTGCACGAAGAGCCCTGGTTCGACAATCACGTCTCGACGCTCGAGATGGCGGGCAGGAGGTGTACGCTGAGGGTCGAGCGTCCTGCCGGCGGAGACCCCACCCTGACGCCCATCCTCGAACGCCGCCTGGCGTAAGGGAGGTACGTCCTCGCCCCCGGTGAGTCACGGCACGGTGAGCCGCACGGCTTCAAAGAGCCTTAACCAAATTTAACCTCAGGGCTGTTGTCCGGCCGGACGAGTTTTGATAACTTATTCACATCAGGGTTTTGGGTATGGGGAAAGGGAACTCCGGGAAAGGGAAAGGAGGAGTTCCCTTCTTTTGTATCTCTTTCTCTCGCGACCGGTGTTAAACTCCTCAGCGAGGAGGAAAAAGGGTCGGAGGCCGCAGGACCATGTTGAGAGAGACCCCGGGCACCGCCCGGCGCACCAGCAAGACGCGCATCAGGCTTCGGAAGGTCGAGGATGGTCGGGTGACGTCGAGCCGCGACGTGCTCGCCACCGAGGAGCCGCTGGAGATCCGGGTGCTCTCCGGGGGGGAGCGGAGGACGGTCGCCGTCACCATGCGCACGCCGGGCGCGGACTTCGAGCTGGCCGCGGGCTTCCTTTTCGCAGAGGGGATCGTCTCCTCGAGGGAGGACATCGAGAAGATGAGCTACTGCCTCTCCTCGGAGGTGGGCGCCGAGCAGCAGTACAACATCGTCAACGTCACGCTGCGCCCCGGCCTCACGTACGACCCTTCATCCCTCGAGCGCCACTTCTACACCACGAGCGCCTGCGGTGTGTGCGGCAAGGCGAGCCTGGAGCAGCTCGAGATGCGCGGCTGCCGGGTGCTACCGCCCGGACCGCGGGTCTTTCGGGAGGTGATCTGCAGCCTCCCCGGCAGGCTGCGCTCGTCGCAGGGCCTTTTCGAGGAGACGGGGGGGCTGCACGCCGCCGCGCTCTTCGACACCGACGGCAACCTGCTCGCGCTGCGGGAAGACGTAGGAAGGCACAACGCAACCGACAAACTGATAGGCTGGGCCCTGCTCGAAGGCAGGATCCCCCTCTCAGAGGGCATCCTCATGGTCAGCGGAAGGAGCAGCTTCGAGATCATGCAGAAGGCGCTCGCGGCCGGTGCCCCGATCGTCTGCGCCGTCTCCGCCCCGAGCAGCCTCGCCGTGGACGTCGCCCGCGAGTTCGACATGACCCTCGTGGGCTTCCTGCGCGAGGGCCGCTTCAACGTCTACTCGGGCTTCGAGCGCATCCTCGCCTAGGGCGCCGGCGCGTGGACATCACCGCGCCCGCGGGGATATAATCCGCGCATGTAATATAGTGATCTTTCGGGCGGGAAAGGGGTGTTCTTCGAGGTGAGCGCTACGGAGACCCGCGAGGAGAGGGTCGGTCCGGCCGGCACGCGTCTCGGGCACACGATCTGCGGCTTCTGCGGGGTCGGCTGCGGGCTCGAGGTGAAGGTGGAGGGGGGCAGGATCAGCAAGGTCACGGGCCGCAAGTCCAACCCCTCGAGCAAGGGCGAGGCGTGCATCAAGGGGCGAGAAGGCTGGCGGCACATCTACAGCGAGCGGCGCCTGACGCGCCCGCTGGTGCGTAAGAACGGCGAACTCGTCCCGGCGAGCTGGGAGGAGGCTTTAGACCTCGTCGCGAGCCGCATGAGCCAGATAAAGGAGGAGAGCGGCGGGGACGCCTTCGGCCTCTTCAGTTCCTCCCGCTCGACCAACGAGCTCAACTACCTGGCCGGGAAGTTCATCCGGCAGGTGATGGGGGTTAGCAACGTAGACTCCTGCAACCGCGCCTGACACGCCGCCAGCGTCACCGGTCTGGTGGCGACGTTCGGAGCGGGGGCCTCCACAACCTCCTACGACGAGTTCGAGGACACCGACCTCATCGTCTGCTGGGGTTCGAACACCCAGGAGTGCCACCCCATCATCTACAACCACATGCGCCGCGGCGTGAAAAACGGCGCGAAGATGGTCGTCATAGACCCGCGCAAGACCGAGCAGGCCAGGAAGGCCGACAGGTGGCTCCGGGTCAACGTCGGCACCGACATCTGCCTGGCGAACGCCATGGGCCATGTAATCATCGAGGAGGGTCTCTACGACCGAAAGTTCGTCGAGCGGGCGACCGAGAACTTCGAGGCCTACCGTGAGAAGGTCGCGGGTTACACCCCAGAGTACGCCGAAGGGGTGACCGGCGTCCCGGCGGAGGAGATCCGCGAGGTCGCCCGGATGTACGCGACGGCGGAGAGGGCGATCCTCAACTGGACGCTCGGCATCACCGAGCACCACAACGGGGCCCAGGCCGTCTTCGCGCTCATCGCGCTCGGGCTCCTCACCGGGCACGTCGGCCGCTACGGCAGCGGGCTCAACCCGCTGCGCGGGCAGAACAACGTGCAGGGCGGCGGGGACATGGGGGCCCTGCCGAACCGGCTGGTCGGCGGCTGGAGCTGGGACGACCCGGAGGCCCACCGGCGCTTTCGGGAGGTATGGGGGGTGCCGCTGCCGCAGAAGGTCGGCAAGAACCAGGCTCAGATGCTCGACGCGATAGAGTGTGGGGAGATCCGGTGCATGTACGTCATCGGGGAGAACCCCTGCCAGTCCGACGCCGACGAGAACCGTTCCGACCGGCTCTTCCGGGGCCTGGACTTCCTGGTGGTGCAGGACATCTTCCTCACCAAGACCGCTCGTCTGGCGGACGTGGTGCTCCCGGCGGCGGCGAGCTGGTGCGAGACGGAGGGCACCTTCATCAACAGCGAGCGCAGGGTGCAGCGGGTGCACAAGATCGTCGACCCGCCCGGCGAGGCGCGGGCGGACGAGTGGATCCTGCAGGACGTGGCCAACCGGCTCGGGGCGAACTGGCACTACGAGAGCGCCGAGGACATCTGGGACGAGATCCGACTCCTCGCCCCCAACTTCAGCGGGATGAGCTACGAGCTGCTGGAGCGCTACGACGGCATCCAGTGGCCCTACACCGGGAGCGAGGAGTACGACGGACGTCCGGGCACGAAGTTCCTCCACGCCCGGCTGTGGGACGAGGAGGTGGAAAAGCGGGCTCCCTTCACCCCGGTCGACCACGAGGGCCCGGTCGAGCCCCCGGACGAGGAGTACCCGTTCCAGCTCACCACCGGCAGACGCCTCGCCTTCCACAACACCGGCACGATGACCCGGAGCTACAAGAAGGTCAAGGACCCGGAGGAGCTCCTGGAGATAAGCCCCGAGGACGCCCGCGCCCTCGGCGTCTCCGACGGGGACTTCGTGCGGGTGAGCTCGCGGAGGGGCACCGTCCCGAGGGTGAAGGCCCGGGTGACCGACCGGGTGAGCCGGGGGCTCGTGTTTCTGGGTTTCAGCTTCGCGGATCAGGTCCCGACCAACGTGCTCACGATAAACGCGGTCGACCCGCAGTCGGGGACGGCCGAGCTCAAGGCCTGCGCGGTCCGGGTGGAGCCCGCTGAGGGTTGAGGGAGGAAAAGGGGGCGGGGCCTCCCCGCCCCCTTTTCCGTTTCGGAGCCCCTCAGGTCTGGCTGTTGGCCTGTCTGCGCAGCTCCTCCACCACGTCCGGGTCGGCGAGCGTGGTGGTATCCCCGAAGTCCGTTGAGCCCTGGGCGACGGCGCGCAGGATGCGGCGCATGATCTTGCCGCTTCGCGTCTTCGGGAGGGCGCTGGTGAAGACCATGTCGTCGGGGGTGGCGATCGGACCTATCACCTCGCGGACGTGCCGGCGCAGCTCCTGCTTGAGCTCGTCGGAGCCCTCCAGATCACCCTCGAGCGTGACGTAGGCGAAGATCGCCTGTCCCTTCTGCTCGTCGGGACGCCCGACGACGGCGGCCTCGGAGACCTTCTCATGGGAGACCAGCGCGCTCTCGACCTCCCAGGTGGAGATGCGGTGCCCGCTGACGTTTATGACGTCGTCGACGCGGCCGATGATCCAGTAGTAGCCGTCTTCGTCGCGCTTGGCCCCATCTCCGGCGAAGTACACCCCCGGGAAGCGCGACCAGTAGGTCTCCTGGTAGCGCTGCGGGTCCTTGTACAGGGTGCGCAGCATCCCCGGCCAGGGACGGGTGAGGACCAGATAACCGCCGCCGGAACCTTCTATCGGTCGTCCCTCCTCATTGTAGATGTCGGCTCCTATGCCGGGGAAAGGCCTGGTCGCGCTACCGGGCTTGGTGGTTGTGATGCCGGGCAGCGGGGTGATCATGTGCCCGCCGGTCTCCGTCTGCCACCAGGTGTCCACGATCGGGCAGCGCCCGCCGCCGACGAACTCGTGGAACCAGACCCAGGCCCGCGGGTTGATCGGCTCACCCACCGTCCCGAGCAGCCTCAGAGAAGAAAGATCGTGCTTCTCGGGCCACTGCCTGCCCTCTTTCATCAGCGAGCGGATCGTAGTCGGGGAGGTGTAGCAGATCGTCACCCCGTACTTCTCGACTATCTCCCAGTAACGGTCCGGCGCCGGGTAGGTGGGCGTACCCTCGAACATCAGGCTCGTCGCCCCGTTGGCGAGCGGGCCATAGACGATGTACGAGTGCCCGGTGACCCAGCCGATGTCCGCCGTGCACCAGTAGACGTCGTCGTCCTTTATGTCCATCACCCACTTGGTGGTGGCGTAGACGAAGGTGAGATATCCGCCCGTGGTGTGCACGATCCCCTTAGGACGCCCGGTCGAGCCGGAGGAGTAGAGGATGAAGAGCAGATCCTCCGCATCCATCTCCTCCGCCGGGCACTCGGGGTCGGCTTCGGCCATGAGCTCGTGGTACCAGAGATCCCGCCCCTCCTGCATAGGAACCTCGTCCCCGGTGCGTCGTACGACGATCATGTGCTCGACCGACGGGGCATCCTCGAGGGCTTTGTCCGCGTTCTCCTTCAGCGGAACCCTCTTGCCGCCCCGTCGCCCGGCGTCGGCGGTGATGACTACCTTGGCCTCGCAGTCGTTGATCCTGCCGCGCAGCGAGTTGGCCGAGAACCCGCCGAAGACCACCGAATGCGGGGCGCCGATGCGGGCGCAGGCGAGCATGGCGACCGGGAGCTCGGGGATCATCGGCATGTAGATGGCGACCGTATCACCCTTCCCGACCCCCAGGCTCCTGAGCACGTTGGCAAACTTCTTCACCTCGGCGAGAAGCTCGGAATAGGTGAGCGCGCGTCCCTCCTCGCCGGGCTCGTCCGGCTCCCAGACTATCGCCCGCTTGTCCCCCCGGCCCTGCTCGACCTGGTAGTCGAGACAGTTGTACGAGACGTTGAGCCTGCCCCCGACGAACCACTTGTAGAAGGGCGCCTCCGAGTCGTCGAGGACTTTGTCCCACTCTTTGAACCAGTGCAGCTCGCGGGCGAACCCCGCCCAGAAGCCCTCCGGATCGCGCTCGGCCCGCTCGTAGACCGACGGGTCGCTGACGTTGGCCCGCGCGGCGAACTCCTCCGGCGGCGGGAAGGTCCTCCTCTCCTCCAGTAACGCCTCGATGGTCTTCTCTTCTGTCATCTCCGGCTCCTCCTTTCTCTACCGGTCCATCTTACCCCACCGCCAGAACCACTTAACTGCACCTCCGGCTCAGGCCCGGGGTCCCACGGGCAACACCACCCGTCCGGAGACGGAGTTGATCACCCCGGCCGCCGAGGTGTACCAGGCCGCTATCGCCGTGAGAAGCCCCACGTACCCGCCGACCTTGGAGATGCCGGCCGAGCCCGCGAGTTCCCCTATGCCGAGCAGGAAGAAGGTTATGGCAAGCAGCAAAAACACCACCATCACCGCGTTGGTCACCCGCATGGAACCGAAGAACATGTACGCGGTGAAGATGCCCCACGCTATGAGGAACCACCCCACCACCGAAGAGAGATCCGAGGCCGGTATCCTGCCAGCGTAGAAAGTCTCGAGCGCAGCGAATGCGATCCAAAACGCTCCGTAAGAACTGAACGCTGTGGCTCCGAAGGTGTTGTTGTTCCTGAACTCCCACATCCCGGCCAGAAGCTGCCCTAATCCCCCGTAGAAGAGCGCGAGCGGCAGAACGACCTGCACCCCGGCGGAAGGCAAAAGCCCCGCGTTGACGAGGCTGAGCAAAAACGTCGTGAGCGCGAACGCCGCGAGCCCGAGCGGCGCGGGGTCACCGATCGGAGCCGCCGGCGGATTCTCCCGCGCCGTGCGCCCCGCCGTCTCGTCCCGCACCATCTTCCTTATCTCTTCACGCAGCTCTGGATCTACCTGAGCCATCCGCTACTCCTCCCTCCCGGAAAACAAGAAAATGCCCCGCAACAAGCCCGTACAGGCATGGTCTTCCTCTCCTAGAGAACGCCTCCTTTCTCGAGAAGCCCCTTGTGCTACCCACCAGAGGTGGATTATAGCATTATATGCGACTGCAGACCAGCGTTTGTCACATTGTGCGAAACTTTTCCTGCGAAAAGACGAACCCGGGCCGGTCAGGCCCGGGTTTTTGGAGGAGCTGGCTCTTCCTTATCTACGGATCAGGCCAGAGAGGCGTTCAGGGTTATCTCGACGTTGTTTCTGAGGGCGTTGGAGACCGGGCAACCCTGTTCGGCCTTCTCTGCGGCCTCCCTGAATCCGGCTTCGTCCAGCCCCGGCACGCGGCCGCGCACCTCAAGGACGGAGGAGGTGATCTTGAGCTGTCCCATGTCGAAGGTGACCTCGGCGCTGACTTCGAGCTCTTCGGGTTCGTGTCCGCTCTCGGAGAGGACGTTGGAGAGGGCCATCGCGTAGCAGCCGGCGTGGGCGGCGGCGATGAGCTCCTCCGGGGAGGTCTTCCCGTCGGGATCACCGGTGCGGGCGGGGAAACTGATCTGTGCATCGCTGAGAGCGCCGCTGCTCGCCAGGTTCAGGCTCCCGGAACCTCCGGTCAGGCTTCCTCTCCATCTGACCTCCGCGCGCCGTTGTGCAGAGGGCATACTCCACCTCCGTTCATCGTATCTTCCAGGTGAGCCTCATATACCCGCTCTCGTATGCAGCTAACCGCACCCGCGGATGACCGATCACGCCACCTCTATGCCCCGGCTCCGTGTGACGGTGCCGGCGAAGAGGAAGGCCGTCTGGCGCAGGGAGGACTCCAGGTCGAACGGGTCGAGCGCGGAGACCGCGTCGCGGGGCAGCACCACCTCGAACCAGCGCAGGGCAGCACTCGCCGCGGTGTAGTGCACGCAGATGTTGGCCACGGTACCGCAGACGATCAGGGTCTTCGTATCCCACAGACGCAGGAAGTGCTCCAGGTGGGTGCCGTAGAAGGCGTCGTAGCGGACCTTGCGGATCACGAGCTCACCCTCGCGCGGGGAGAGTTCGTCCACAATCCGCCATCCCCAGGAACCCTCGCGGGCGTGCTCGCCCCAGATCTCCCACTCCGGGTCACCCTCGGCGTGGGTATCCTGGGTGAAGACGACCTTCATACCGGAGTCCCTGGCCACCTCGAGCAGGTGGTGTATGGCGGGGATCGTCCCTTCGGCGTCCGGGACCCTGAGCGCTCCCCCCTCCTTCACGAAATCGTTCTGCATGTCGACGACGACGAGGGCGGTGCGCGAGGGGTCCACCCGCACGCTCTCCCTGACCTCGTACTCCGGGACCACGACCTCTCTGCGGCCGGACATCTTCAGACCTCCTCGCTCTCTCCTTCCCGGCAGGAAATTTTATACGGGATCGGGGGGCAGCCCCTTCTTCGCCCTCCTGCGGGTGAGGAGAGGCAGTATCTCACCCAGAAAGAGCGCCGAGAGGATGAGGGCGGCCCCCGCCATCTGCACCGCGTCCAGCCGGTCGCCAGCGAGCCAGTAGCCGAAGAGCGCGGCGAAGACCGGCTCCATCGTCAGGATCACCGCCGCGCGGGCCGCGGGCAGGCGCTGCTGGACGAACGTCTGGGCCCAGAAGGCGGCGGCGGAGGCCAAAAGACCGGTGACGATCAGGGCCATCCAGACGCTGCGCGGTGGGAAGGAGACACCGCCCGAGAAAAGCCAGACCCCGGTGAAAAGGAGCGCCATCACGGAGGTCTCCACCGAGGCGAACCCCAGCGCGTCGTGCCCCGAGGCGTATCGGGAGAGCAGGGCTATCTGCAGCCCCAGGGCGGCCGCACAGAGCAGGGTGAGCAGGTCGCCCAGGTTTACGCCGTCGGGACTCCCACCGGCAAGCAGCACCATCCCGGCGAAGCTCAGGATGACGGCGGCGAGCACGGGGCGGGAGATGCGCACCCCGAAGAGGAGGCGGTCCGAGAGCGGGGCGAACACGACGAACATCCCTGTGATAAGCCCGGAGTTCGTCGGGGTGGTGTACAGCAGGCCGAGCGTCTGGAAGAGGTAGCCCACGGCCAGCACCAACCCCACACCAGCCCCCGCGACGAGCGTTCCACGGGTGATGCGCCGCAGGGTGAAGGGGACGAGGGCGCAGGCGGCGAGCAGGAAACGGGCCGCGAGGAACGGTATGACGCCGTAGGCGGAGATCGCGTCCTGCACGACCACGAAGGTCCACCCCCACACAGCCGTCACACCGAGCAGGACGATGGTATACAGGAGCCTCACGAGGGACAATTGTAGCGCGGCCGGAAGCCACGGCTTCTTATTGTAATATTAGGGCTCGTGACCACCCTCGTACACGTCTCCGACCTGCACTTCGGCAGGCCCGCCGTCTCCGAGCAGCTCGACTCTCTACTCAAGTACATCGGGAGGCTCAAGCCCGATGCGGTGGCCGTCTCCGGCGATCTCACGCAGCGCTGCTCGATAGCCGAGTTCCGGCAGGCCCGTGACTACCTGGAGGCCATCGGCAGGGTGGCACCTTACATAGTCATCCCCGGCAACCACGACATCCGCTGGCTCGGGGCCGTGCTGCGCAACCTGGGGATAGTCGGTTTCATAGGCAGGCGGGCCCACGAGCACAAATACTCCCGCTACCGGCGCTACATCTCCGAGGATCTCAGCCCCTCGCTCACGATCCCGGGTGTGGTCATCGCGGGGCTGAACACGGCCCACGGCATAACCCGCGGCTCGCTTACCCGCCGGCTGCGCGACCTCGGCGTCATAGGCCACGTCCGGAGCGACGACCTCGCGCACGTCAGGCGCACCTTCGAGGAGGCCCCGCCGGAGGCGGCCCGGGTTGTGATGATCCACCACAACCTCATGCGGGGTCCCATCTCCGGTCGCCACGGTCTGGCGAACACCGACGAGGCGCTGCGCGCCTTCGCCTCTCTGGGGGCGGAGCTCGTCCTCTGCGGCCACGACCACCAGGAGGCGGTGCACAGCGTGGAGACGAGCGAGGCCGGGCTCGTCATCTCGACGGCGGGCACCATCTCGAGCCGCAGGCGACCCGGTCACCCCTCCAGCTTCAACCTCGTGCGGGTGCGGGAGGAGTCCCTCAGCATCACCATATACGCCTGGAGCGAGAAGGCCGGCGACTTCTCGCCAGCCGGAGAGCACCTCTTCCCCCGGCGCGCGCGAAAGAGACCCTAGGGCGCCGCGGGCGCGGGTTATAATGGATCTTGAGTCGATGCCCCCGAGAGGAGAAGGTGTTCAGGGAGATGTGGAGCAGGCTTACCCGCGGCGGGGATGGTCTTCCCCGGGAGAAGGTGGATGCCGTAGTCAGGCTCATCGACCAGTATCTCGCCGAGGAGGCCGTGAAACGCAACCTCCAGTCGGACAAACAGACCATCCACCCGAGGGACCTTCCCCCCGAGAAAAGGGAGGCTCTGATCTCCGAGATCTTCTCCATCCTCAGGGAGACGAAGAAGCAGTAGTCCCACCCCCAAGCTTCCTCACCAGAGGCCCGATGCACTCGAAGAGGTGCCGGGCGCAGGCCCGGTATGCGCTCAGGCTGAGCCCGTAAGGGTCCGAGATTCCCTCCCTGCCGGAACCGACGTACTCCGTAAGCACGTGTACGCTCTCGGGCAGACCGCCGAACGCGCTTCCCATTTCCTCGACGTGGGCCGGGGTCATCGTGAGCACCAGGTTCGCCCGGTAGAGCATGGCCTCGGTGAGAGCCCGGGAGCGGTGTTGCCCCACCTGTATCCCCGCCTCGGCGAGCACCTCAACGGCCTCCGGAGCCATAGGGTAGCCATCGACGGCGAAGACGCCCGCACTCCGCGCCCGCCAGTCCAGCCCCGCGTCCCCGGCCAGCGCGTTGAAGATGGCCTCGGCCATCGGGCTGCGGCAGATGTTGGCCGTACAAACAAAGAGAACCTCTCTCATGGTCCCTGCGAGCTTACCACGAGACCGGCCTGAGGTCGGCTCTCATCCGCTCTCCCCGAGGATGGAATACCCGTCACGCCCCGCGCTCTTGGCCCGGTACATCGCCCCGTCGGCCGCCCGGAGCAGGGCACCCGCCCCTCTCCCGCCGCCGCTCTCCACGACGACCCCGGCGCTGGCGGTGACCCGCATCCTGTAGCCGCCCACCTCCACCGGCTCACGCAGCGCGCCGAGCACCCTCTCGACGACCGGCTCCACGCTCCCCTCTCCGATGTCCTCGAGGAGCAGCGCGAACTCGTCGCCCCCGAGACGCGCGGCGGTGTCCGAAGGCCGGAGGCAGGAGCGCAGCCTTCCACCGACCGCGACGAGCAACCTGTCTCCGGCCTCGTGCCCCATGAGATCGTTGATCCGTTTCATCCCGTCCAGGTCCAGGAAGACCACGGCGAAGGGCTCACCGCTCCTGGAAGAGCGGGCGCACGCTCTCTCGAGTCGGTCGAGGAAGAGCGCCCGGTTCGCCAGGCCCGTGAGCGGATCGTGCAGGGCCTGCCGGATGAGCTCGTCCTCACGCAGCCTGCGCTCGGTGATGTCCCGCAGATAGTAAGCCCGGTAACCTTCCAACTCCACGCTCAGTGCCTCCAGGTACCTGCAGGAGCTCCCCCGACCTCGCAGCCTGAAGTTCTCGACCCAGGCGTCCTGCCGGTGGGGGGACCTGCGCCGGGGGCCGTATCTCTGCATAGCCTCCGGCAGACGGTCGCCGACGAGCTCCGCCGGCTCACACCCGAACATCTCGCCGGCAGCCGGGTTGGCGTAGCGCACCCTGCCGTCCCCGTCGAGGAGGAGCACGACGTCTGGAGCGTCCTGTACGAGCCGGCTCAGCAGGTCGTCCCCGCACCCCCTCCCTCCCTCACGAGCCGCGCCCACCAGCTGTGCGACCCCGCGCCAGAGACCGCGCAAGAATCCTGGCAGGCGGTAGAAGACACGCACCCCTGCAGCATCCTCCAGGGAGGAACGCTCGAGGGTGAGGTGTTCACCTAAAGCCCTCTTCATCATCCCGCCTGCTCAGCAGGCTCCGCGGTCGGAGAAGAGGCTGCGGAAGGTGCGCGCCAGGAGCAGGAGGTCGAGCCATATGGACCAGTTGTTTATGTAGTAGAGGTCCATCCTGATCCTCTCGCGAAACGGGGCGTTGCTCCTGCCACCAACCTGCCAGGGACCGGTGATGCCGGGGGTGACCTGCAGTATGGTCTGCTCGGCCTCGCCCATATCGGGCGACTCCCGGGGGAGGTAGGGCCGGGGGCCGACCAGACTCATCTCCCCCTTGAGCACGTTCCAGAGCTGCGGCAGCTCGTCAAGGCTCGTGGCGCGCAGGAAGCGTCCCACCCTGGTGACCCTGGGGTCTTCACGCAGCTTGTGGTAGAGTGCGTACTCCTTCCTCAACTCCTCGTTCTCCTGCAGGAGCCGCTCCAGAGCATCCTCCGCGTCCCGGTCCATGGTACGGAACTTCAGGCACCCGAAAGCCCTGCCGTCCCTGCCCATCCGTTCGGCCCGGTAGAAGACGGGTCTTCCAGACTCCAGAAGGATCAGCACACAGAGCACCACGAACAGCGGAAGGAGCACCACCCCCCCGAGCAGGGTCAACACCACGTCCATCACCCTCTTCACCCTCTGGGTCCAGACATCCAGCAGGTTGTGGCGAACCTCGACCCCGAAGATCCCAGCGAGGTCCCTCGCGGTCACCGCGGAGTTGGTCACCCCTTCCAGGTTGGGGATGATGATGACGTGCCGGAATCTGACCCGCGCCCTCTCGACGAATCGGAGCAGGTGCTCCCTGCGGGTGTACGGCATGGCGAAGATGGCCGTGTCCACACTGCTGTTGTGACCCCACACCACCGCATCCTCCACCGTCCCCCCGTAGGGGACGCCCTCGATCTCTCCTCCCACAGGCACCCGCCGCCCGTCGAAGATGGCCCGGGGTTCGAAACCAAGCGTCCACTCGCTCCGGAGGGCCCGGATCAGCCTCCCGCCGGTCTCCCCGAAACTGAGTACCACCACCGGCTTCCCCCACAGTCCCGCCTTACGCAGGGAGAGCTTCGTCAGGTAGCGCGCCGGGGGCGCGAGAACCGCGAGCCCGGCGAAGCCGAGCACCAAAAGCAGGCGCGAGATGGCATCCCCGATCTGGAAGGAGAACGCGAAGACCGTCGTGATGGCCATCGTCGTGAGCACGGCCTGCGTCTGCCGGCGAAGCTCCTCGGTCTGTCCGAGGCCGTAGCCCGGATATAGGCCCATGAGCCAGCGCAGTCCGATCCAGACCCCCAGGTTAGAGGCCACCGTGGCGATGGTGACCTCGGAGAGGTTTCCTCCTCCGAAGAGACCCCGCAGCAGGGCCGCCAGTTCCCAGACCAGGATGGCCAGCACCGCATCAGAGAGCATCAGGGCGAGGGCGACCAACTGCGGCGACGCCCCGGTCCTGTTTCCGGCGAGGAGCTCCTCCGCCCGCGCCATCCCGGCGGGGATGTCAAGAGGTAGCGCTTTTCCAGAGTCTATGGCTCTCTGCACGCCTTACCATCCCGTCCGTGTAGCAGATCTCCCTGAATGCCCCGGATATTAGGGCCGCCTGCGGCGCGGCACATCGGCTAGACAGCGCATCTTGGGACCGGCCGGGTGGCCTATTTAATGCGCTTTTAATCTCTCTTCCCCCGCCCCGGGCGGACCGTGTGTAGAATCCGGGCACTATGGCGCGTCCGATCGAGAGTCAGCAACCATGCCCGCCGGGCTCGAGAGACTCCTGAGGCGGGAGCGGGAGGGCCGAACCCTGCCGGAGGTGACGTCCGGGCTTAAAGAACTGGGCATCCCGGTCGCCCTCGCGGGTGAGGGGCGCGAGTACCGGGCTTACCCGTCCCTCGCGAAGGTGCGCTGGCTCTTCCCGGCCGGCCGGCGCGGCATCAGGCGTGCCGGCATGGAGGCGCTCTTCCATCCCGTGACCGCCCGAGGCCGGCTGCTCAAGAGCCTCATCTCCGCGGGAGTCCTGCCCGGCGGCAGGGTGTTCCTGGAGGAAGATGCCGTCGGCCGCCTCGAGGAAGAGATGGCTCACCACCTGACGGAACCAGAGGTGCGCGCGGTCTTCTACGTGGGGACCCCGGGCGCCTACCGAAAGGTTACGGCGCAGGCGCTCTCCGAGAACGATCGGGTACTGGCCTTCGCCAGGATAGCCGCCTCGCCGCGCGCCAGGGAGGAGGTCGAAGCCGAACACCACAACCTGCTGAGGCTCGAAGGCGCCCGGGCGCTGCGCGGCCGGGTACCCGAGGCCCTCGCCCTCTTCGACTGGCAGGGATGCAGGGTGCTCGTCACGAGCGCGGGTCCCCCGCGAGCCGGGCCGCGAGACCTCCGCCGGGAACACCTCTCCTTCTGCCGTGACCTCTTCCTGCCGTTCGCAGAGCACCGCACGTTCAACGAAAGCCCGCTGCTGTCGAGGATGTCCGAGAAAGCCGGACGACTTGCCTCCCGGCTGGACGGCCGCCTGTCCTCTCTGCTGGAGAGGGCGCTCGACCGCCTTCGGAGAGACCTCGGAGAGGTAGAGCTACCCCTTTCGATGGCTCACCGCGACTTCGCGCCCTGGAACACCCGTCTGGGGCCGCAGGGCCTGTTCGTCTTCGACTGGGACGGAGCCCAGGAGGGCGTAACGCCCCTGTATGACGCCTTCCACTTCTGCACCGTGCGATCGCTGCTGACGGGAAAGGGCGCCCCCCTCCCGGACCGCCGGTTCCTGAGCGAACTGCTGGACGGGACATGGCCCGGCGCCATCGAGCACCTGCCCTCGTTGTATCTGGCCTACCTGCTCGACGTGACCCTCCACTACACCGAGGCACGGGTCGCCGCCCCGCAAGCCGGAGACAGCGACCTCAGAGACCGGCTGGCGGGACGCATCGAGGCCTTCCTGTACGGAGGTTCACCCCTCTAGGTCGGGCAACCGCCCCGGAACCCAGCCGCGCCCGGACAAGCCGCGGATAGAAAATGTGCCGTCTGGCAGATGCCCGGCGCCAGCCACCGCGCGACCATGACCCCGAGATGATCGGAGCTCTGAGCGAGAGAACGAAGCCAGCGGTGGTCGGCCAGCCGGGCCTACCGGCCAGGATCCTCACGGTCCACAACACCTACCAGCAGGCCGGAGGGGAAGACCTCGTCTTCTTGGAGGAAGCGGCCCTGCTCGAGTCCCACGGGCACCGGGTCGTGTGCTACGAAGCCCACAACGACAGGATACAGGGGATGGGCCGGGCGGAGCTCGTCCGGGACACGATCTGGAACCAGCGCGCCTGCCGGGAGATAGGCGAACTGATCCGGCGGGAATCACCTGACGTGGTCCACCTGCACAACACCTTCCCGCTGATCTCGCCGGCCGTAGCGCACGCGGCGGCCCGCGAGGGCGTCCCGGTGGTCCAGACACTCCACAACTACCGGCTGCTCTGTCCCAACGGTCTCCTGTTCCGCGGGGGGCAGCCGTGTGAGCAATGTCTGGGCAGGACGCTGCGCTGGCCGGGCATCGTCCATGGCTGCTACCGCGGTAGCCGGGCTGCCACAGGGGCGGTAGCGGGGATGCTCCTCGCCCACCGGGCGGTCGGGACGTGGTCGCGCAGGGTCACCGCCTACATCGCTCTCTCAGACTTCGCTCGCCGGAAGTTCATCGAGGACGGTCTGCCCGCGGGCAAGGTCTTCGTAAAGCCCAACTTCGTCGCCAGGGATCCCGGCTGCGGCGAGGGCAGCGGTGGCTACGCCCTCTTCGTCGGACGCCTCTCCCCGGAGAAGGGCGTAAAGACGCTGCTCGAGGCCTGGAAGCTGCTCGGCGGGGACGCGATCCCGCTCAAGATCGCGGGCGACGGCCCGCTGTCCGGCGAGGTGTCACGGGCCGCGGCGGGGGGCTCGCGCGTCGAGTGGCTCGGACACGGCTCCCCGCAGGAGATCCGGGCCCTCATGAAAGACGCGACGACCCTCGTGTTCCCCTCCGAGTGGTACGAGACCTTCGGACGCGTGGTTATCGAAGCGTTCGCGGCCGGAACCCCGGTCTTGGCAGCCGGGACCGGCGCGGCCGCCGAGCTGGTGGAACACGGGCGCACCGGGCTCCTCTTCCGGACCAGAGACCCGGCCGACCTCGCCCGTCTGGTGAGGTGGCTCGCGCACAACCCGCGGGAGCATGCCCGGATGCGCCGGGAGGCCCGCGAGGAGTACGAGCGGCGATACACGGCGGAACGCAACTACGAGTTGCTGATCGGGATCTACAGGCAGGCGATGGAGAAGGTGGTGGCGGGATCATGACACTGGCATCGCGCTCGGTGATAGGGATGCGGGTAGACGCAGCCTCCTGCGACGAGACCACCCGGCAGACGTCGATCTGGGCGCGGGAGGGGCACTCTTCCTACGTCTGCGTCGCGAACGTGCACATGGCGATGGAGGCCTTCGACTCTGCCTCCTTCCGCAGGATCGTGAACGACGCAGACCTCGTCGTCCCGGACGGCAGGCCGCTCGTCTGGGCGCTGCGGTGGTTGGGCGTCCGGGGTGCACCCCAGGCGCGGGGGGCGGACCTCCTGGTCTACCTCGTAGAAAACGCGGCCCGTGCGGGGATCCCGGTCGGGTTCTACGGGGGCACCCCTGAATCCCTGGAGGCCCTGGTCAGGGTGCTGGGGGAGCGGTTCCCGGGCCTGGAGGTGGCCTGCGCCATCTCACCCCCGTTCCGGGAGCTCACCGAGCAGGAAGATGAAGCCTACGTGAGGCAGATTCGCGCCTCCGGCGCCCGCATCCTGTTCGTGGGGCTCGGCTGCCCCAAGCAGGAGATGTGGATGGCCAGACACAGAGGGAGCATCCCGGCGGTGATGGTGGGGGTCGGCGCCGCCTTCGACTTCTGCTCCGGCCGTATCCGCCAGGCCCCCGGCCTCCTGCAGAAGGCTGGCCTCGAATGGGCCTACAGGCTCTCCAGAGAGCCCAGAAGACTCTGGAAACGTTACCTGAAGCACAACCCGAGGTTCGCCGCGATGCTCGCCCTGCAGATCCTCGGGCTGCGCACCTATTGAAACTACCGAGGGAGAGACTGGATGAGCAGAAAGGGCTTGATCACAGGCATCACGGGGCAGGACGGCTCCTATCTCACGGAATTTCTCATTGAGAAGGGCTACGAGGTGCACGGCATCATCCGCCGCAGCTCATCCTTCAACACCGAGCGCATAGACCACCTCTACCGCGACCCTCACGACCCGGAGAGGAGGATGTTCCTGCACTACGGTGATCTCTCCGACGGCAGCGGCCTGAGGCGTATCCTGCAGAGCGTCGCCCCCGATGAGGTGTACAACCTCGGGGCGCAGTCGCACGTCAAGACCTCTTTCGAGCAGCCGGAGTACACCTCGGAGATAGACGCGCTGGGTACGCTGAGGCTGCTCGAAGCCGTGCGCGACGTGCAGGAGAGCATGGGGCGTGAGATCCGCTTCTACCAGGCCGGAACCTCCGAGATGTTCGGGGCCTCTCCTCCCCCGCAGTCGGAGAGCACGCCTTTTTACCCCAGGAGCCCTTACGCAGCGGCGAAGGTCTACGCCTACTGGGTGACGGTCAACTACAGGGAGGCTTACGAGCTTTTCGCCTGCAACGGCATCCTCTTCAACCACGAATCCGAGAGACGCGGGGAGACGTTTGTGACCCGCAAGATCACCCGCGCCGCCACCCGCATCAAGCTGGGTCTGCAGGAGAAGCTCTACCTGGGCAATCTGGAGGCCAAACGCGACTGGGGGCACGCGCAGGATTATGTGGAGGCGATGTGGCTGATGCTGCAGCAGGATGAGCCCGATGACTATGTGGTCGCAACCGGGGAGTCCTACACGGTGCGAGAGTTCGCCTCCAGAGTCTTTGATCTTCTGGATCTTGACCTGGAGGAGCACGTGGAGATAGATCCCCGTTACTTTCGCCCCACAGAGGTGGAGCACCTGCAGGGAGACGCCACCAAGGCCCACTCCATCCTGGGCTGGAAGCCCACCATAAGCATAGACGAGCTGGTGCGCAGGATGGTCGAGCACGACTACGAGCTGGCCCTGCAGGAGAAGACCCTAAAAGATGCCGGTCATGCGCTTATCCTGCGGGGGACCGCGGCACAGTGAACAAAAAGAGCCGTATCTACGTGGCCGGGCACCGCGGGATGGTCGGCTCGGCCATCGTCCGGAGGTTGCGGGGGGAGGGCTTCGAGGGGATCGTGACCAGAGCCCGCACCGAGCTCGACCTCACCGATGCCAGGGCGGTGGACGCCTTCTTCGCCGACGAACGCCCCGAATACGTCTTCCTCGCCGCGGCGAAGGTCGGCGGCATCCTCGCCAACGCCACCTGCCCGGCCGGGTTCATCCGCGATAACCTCGCGATAGAGCTCAACGTCATCGAAGCCGCCCACCGCCACGGGGTGAAAAAGCTCCTTTTCCTTGGCAGTTCGTGCATCTACC
>NZ_JAQKGV010000022.1 GCF_028617075.1 Rubrobacter calidifluminis
ACACCCCCCCATCCCCACCAGCGCCAGGCCCGCAACACCCGCTCCACCCACCTTCACAAACTCTCGACGGCTCAGATCTCTTCTCATCGATCTCTCCAATCCCCATGCCCGGTTTTGCATTACGAAACCGTTGCATAGCAAGTTTAGTAGCATACGCGCCCCTCGGTCAAGGCACGCTGGATGGAATATGCTATCTGACCGTGCAAAGCGAGAAAGGTGCGCCCGCATGGGGCAGGACGACCAACCCTGATAAGGTGTCCGGCGCTGCGAGGCTCGGGTGACGGACAAAGAAACTCTGAGGGCGCGCATCCTGCGGCGTCGGGACGAGATGCCATCAGCCGGGCGTCTCGAGCTCAGCGCCGGCATCATGCGCCAGATAGCGTCCCTCGATCCCTACCGCCGCGCGAGGACGGTCCTCGCCTACAGCAGCTTCGGCAGCGAACCGGACACCTCTCCGCTGCTGCAGAAAGCGCTCGAAGAAGGCAAAACCCTGCTCCTGCCAAGGGTAGACCGCGCCTCCAGACGCCTCAGCCTCCATCGCGTGCGCAACCCGGAGAAAGAGCTCGTACCAGGAACGTGGGGCATCCGTGAACCAGACCCGGACCTCTGCCCGGAAGCTTCTCCCTCCCTGGTAGACTTCGTGCTCGTCCCCGGCGTCGCCTTCGACCCCGGCGGCGGCCGCCTCGGCTACGGTGGCGGCTTCTACGACCGGCTCATCTCAGAAGAACTCACCCACCACCCCCCACTCGTCGCCGCCGCCTTCGAGGCCCAGCTCGTCCCCAGAATACCCCTCGACGAACACGACATCCCGGTAGACATCATCGTCACCGAAAAACATGTGTACCGCCAGCCCCCCACCCCTTGACCTTCCCTTACAACACATGTTACGGTTTTGTATGGAGGATCGGTTGCTCTATGAGCAACAAACGTCCCGGAGGGGACCGGAGGCGGAGAGATGAGGAGTCGGGCTGAAGCCGTGATCGTCGGTGCCGGCATCGTGGGATGCGGCATCGCCGAGGCGCTGACGAGGCTGGGCTGGCGGGAGGTGGTGGTCCTGGATCAGGGGCCGCTGCCGCGGGCCGGGGGGTCGACGTCGCACGCGCCGGGGTTGATGTTCCAGACCAACCCCTCGAAGACGATGACTGAGCTTGCGAAGCGCAGCGTGGCCCGCTACCGGGCGCTCGAGCTCGACGGGGAGCCGTGCTGTCTGCAGGTGGGGGGGATGGAGGTCGCGGCCACGCCCGAGCGGTGGGAGGATCTAAAGCGCAAGCACGGTCTCGCCACCTCCTGGGGTGTGGAGTCGCACCTTCTCTCCCCCTCCGAGTGCGTCGAGAAGGTGCCGCTCCTGGACGGGAGCAGGATCCACGGCGGGTTCTACGTTCCGACCGACGGGCTCGCCAGAGCGGTGCGGGCGTGCGAGGCGCTCAGGAGGCTGGCAGAGGGGCGTGGGGCTGAGTTTTGCGGCGAGACGGAGGTCACCGGTATCGAGGTGAGGGGCGGCCGGGTCGCAGCCGTCGAGACCGACCGCGGGAGGATCGAGACCCCGCTCGTGGCGAGCTGCGCCGGGATGTGGGGGCCACGGCTCGGGCGGATGGTCGGGGTCACGGTCCCGCTCGTCCCGATGCAGCACCAGCTCGTCTGGACCACACCCGTAGAAGAGCTCACGGGCGAGAGCGAAGAGGCCCAGCATCCGATCCTGAGGCACCAGGACTTCTCGATGTACTTCCGTCAGCGGCACGAGCGCTACGGGATCGGCACCTACCGCCACCGGCCGATGCCCGTCTCCCCCGACGAGATCCCGCGCAGCAGGCCCTCCGGCGGGATGCCTTCGGTCATGCCGTTCACCCCGGAGGACTTCGAACCCTCATGGCGGGAGGCGCGGAGGATGCTCCCCGCGCTCGAAGGCGCCCGGATAGAGGAGGGGATCAACGGCCTCTTCTCGTTCACGCCGGACGGAATGCCGCTCCTCGGGGAGGCGCAGGAGGTCAGGGGATTCTGGGTCGCCGAAGCCATCTGGATCACCCACGCCCTGGGAATCGCGGAGGTGATGGCCGCCTGGATCACCGGGAGCGATCCGGAGATGGACGTGAGCGGTTGCGAGCTCTCCCGCTTCGAGGCGCACGAGCTCTCCCCCTCCTACGTCCTCGCCCGCAGCTGCCAGTCCTTCCGCGAGGTCTACGACATCATCCACCCCCTGCAGCCGATGGAGGAGCCGCGCCCGCTGCGCACCAGCCCCTTCTACCCGCGGCAGAAAGAGCTCGGGGCGTACTTCCTCGAGGCCCACGGGTGGGAGCGCCCGCAGTGGTTCGAGTCCAACAGGGAGCTTCTTAAGGGGCGGGAGATCCCGGAGCGCGATCCGTGGTCCGCCCGCTACTGGTCGCCGGTGGTCGGAGCGGAACATCAGGTCACCCGCGAGCGAGTCGCGCTCTACGACATGAGCCCGCTGAAGCGGGTCGAGGTGACGGGACCGGGCGCGCTGGAGTTCCTGCAGCGCCTCACGACGAACGACCTTGACAAACCACCCGGCAGGATCACCTACACCCTCATGCTCGACAACCGGGGCGGCATCCGCAGCGACATCACCGTGGCCCGGCTCGGCGAGGAGCGCTTCCAGCTCGGGCTCAACGGCCCCCGCGACGTCGAGTGGATGGGTAGACACCTGCCCAAAGGAGGCTCCGTCAGCGTGCGCGACATCACCGGCGGGACCTGCTGCGTCGGCGTGTGGGGTCCGGAGGCGCGCGAGGTCGTCCAGTCGCTCTCCGAAGACGACCTCTCGAACGAGGCCTTCCCCTTCTACCACGCCCGGCGAACCTGCCTGCGGGAGGTACCCGTCCTCGCGCTGCGCCTCTCGTATGTCGGCGAGCTCGGCTACGAGCTGTATACCACGGCCGATATGGGCCTGAGGCTCTGGGACCTCCTCTGGGAGGCCGGCAAGCCTTACGGGATCATCGCCGCCGGCAGGGGCGCGTTCGAGTCCCTCCGGCTCGAGAAGGGCTACAGGATGTGGGGCAGGGACATGACCTGTGAGCACGACCCCTACGAGGCCGGGCTCTCCTTCGCCGTCAGGCCCGGCAAGGGAGACTTCATCGGCCGCGAGGCGCTGCTGCGGCGCAGGGAGGAGGGGCCGCGCCGGAGGCTCTCCTGCCTGGTCCTCGACGACCCGGAGAGGGTGGTCATGGGTGCGGAGCCCGTCTACCACGAAGGTTCCGCCGTCGGGTACGTCACCAGCGCCGCCTACGGTTACTCGATCGGGCGCGGGATAGCCTACGCCTGGCTCCCACCGGGGCTCGCCCGGCCCGCAACCCGGGTACAGATAGAATACTTCGTGGAGCGGCTCGGGGCTGAGGTCGCCGAAGAACCGCTCTTCGACCCCGCGATGAAGCGGCTGCGGAGCTAGCGGCGAGGAGGAGAAGATGAGGCAGGAGCAGAGCCCGGTCCAGAGCAAAACCCCCACCGTGCTCGACGCGATCGGCGACACCCCGCTCGTGCCGGTGGAGGAGGGCATCTGGGCCAAGCTGGAGTACCTCAACCCCTCCGGTTCGATCAAGGCGCGCATTGCCAGGTACATGGTCGAGAAGGCGGAGCAGGAGGGGTTGCTGAAGCCGGGGGACACCATCGTCGAGGCCTCGAGCGGCAACACCGGCAACGCCCTCTCGATGGTCGCCGCGGCCAAGGGGTACCGGATGGTCGTCGTCATGCCCGAAGGGATGAGCAAAGAGAGGGTCGCGATCAGCCGGGCCTTCGGCGCCAGGGTGATGGAGGTGGGGCACTTCCACGTCAACGAGGCGCTCGCAAAAGCGAAGGAGCTCGGGCAGAAGGAGGGCTATTACTGCCCCTCGCAGTTCGACAACGAGTACAACGTCGAGGAGAACCGCGAGTGGCTCGGGCGTGAGATCCTCGAACAGCTGCCGGACGGGGTCGTCCCCGATGCCCTGGTCATGGGCGTCGGGACCGGGGGCACGCTCATCGGGGTGGGGCAGGCCTTCCGGGAGGTCAACCCGAGGGCGCTGCTCGTGGCCGTGGAGCCCGACGAGTCGTGCACGATCCTCTGCGGCGAGACCGGGCGGCACCTCATCGAGGGCATCTCCGACGGGTTCATCCCCGGCATCTACCAGCGCCACGGCGGGATGGTGGACGAGGTCCGGCCGGTCGGCAGCGAGGAGGCCGTCTCGGCGATGCGTGAGATCGCCCGCCGGTGGGGGATGTTCGTCGGGCCCTCGAGCGGAGCACACCTCGCGGTCGCGCGCAGGCTGAAGGAGGAGCGCCCCGAACTCAAGACCATCGTCACCCTCTTCTGCGACGAGGGGGAGAAGTATCTGAGCGAGCACTTCTCGGGGAGGGGGTGAGGCCGCAGAAAAAAGAGCGCCGCACATCGAAGAGCTTTCGTAAGAGAGAACCTTTCGGAGGAGAAGATGACCCGGGTGCAGACGCCTCAGGAGAGCCATACGGCACAGGCCCCGCAGATACTTCTGTACACCAGGATAAAGAAGAGCCCCTACTTCTATGCTTCGCGCCGGCATGGGCCCGTGATGTACAGCACCTACAACCACCACTACCACCCTCGCCACTACGGAGATCCGGTGCAGGAGTACTGGGAGCTTCTGAACGGGGTGACGCTGTGGGACGTCGGCGGGGCCGAGCGGCAGGTCGAGATCACCGGCCCCGACGCCTTCGAGTTCACCAACATGCTCGTCCCGCGAGATCTGGGCAAGTGCGCCGTCGGGCAGTGCAAGTACGTCTTCCTCACCGCCGAGGACGGGGGCATCGTCAACGACCCGGTGTTGCTGCGGCTCGGGGAGAATCACTTCTGGCTCTCCCTGGCCGACAGCGACGTCCTGCTGTGGTGCCGGGCGCTCGCCTACAACTCCCGCTTCGACGTCGAGATAAAGGAGCCGGACGTGGGTCCTGTGCAGGTGCAGGGGCCGAAGTCCCGCGAGGTGATGGTCGAGCTCTTCGGGGAGAAGATCCTCGAGATCCCCTACTACTACCTCTCGCACGAGGAGCTCGACGGGATGGAGGTCGTCGTCTCGCGCACCGGCTACACCTCGGAGCTTGGGTTTGAGATCTACCTGAAGAACGCCAGCCGCGACGGCGAGAAGCTGTGGGACGCGATCCTGGAGGCGGGCGAGCCACACGGCCTGAAGGTCACCGGGCCCTGCCACATCCGCCGCATCGAAGGCGGCATCCTCGCCTACGGCTGCGACATGGACCTCTCGACGAACCCCTACGAGGTGGACTACGGCTACGAGTGGATGGTCGACCTCGAGCAGGAGGCCGACTTCATCGGCAAGGAGGCCCTGAAGAGGATCAGGGAGGAGGGCGTGCGGCGCAAGCTGGTCGGGGTCGAGATCTCAGGAGAGCCGCTCGGCTCCTACAACGACGGCTCGATGATAGACTTCTTCCCCGTCTACGACGGCGAGAGGCGCATCGGCGAGGTCACCTCGGCCTGCCATTCCCCGCGCCTGCAGAAGAACATCGGCTACGCGATGGTCCCGATAGAGTACGCCGGGCTGGGCACCGCCCTCACCGTCGAGACCCCGCGCGGCCGGGAGCGGGCCACGGTGGTCCGGCGGCCGTTCATAGACCCGCAGAAGGAGATCCCGAAGCAGGATCTCACGGCGTCGTAAGGTTCGGGCCCGGATGACGAGCGGTTTCTCCTACACCGGCAGCTACGACGTGATCGTCGCCGGGGTGGGGGCCATGGGCAGCGCCACCTCCTACCACCTGGCCAGGAGGGGCAGAAAAGTCCTCGCCCTGGAGCGATTCGGCATCCCGCATGCGATGGGCTCCTACCACGGGCACACCCGCATCATCCGCCTCGCCTACTACGAGGACCCATCCTACGTGGTGCTCCTCAGGCGCGCCTACGAACTCTGGCGCGAGATACAGGACGTGCTCGGCGAGCAGCTCCTGTACATCACCGGTTCCGTGGACGCGGGGCCGGAGGACTCGTGGGTGTTCAGGGGTTCGTGGGAGTCGTGCCGGCTGCACGATCTGCCGCACGAGGTGCTCACCGGCGCAGAGCTCAACAGGCGCTACCCCGGCTACCGCCTGCCCAGGGACCATCTGGCCCTCTTGCAGCCCGAGGGGGGATTTCTGGCCCCCGAGCGGTGCATCGTCTCGCACGTGATGGCCGCCCAGGCCCGTGGAGCAGAGGTGCACGCCCACGAGAAGGTTCTGGAGTGGCAGCCGCTGCAGGACGGCGTCAGGGTGCGCACCGAGCGCGGCAGCTACGAGGCGGAGAAGCTCGTCATCACCGCCGGGACGTGGGATGCAGAGCTACTGGATGTACTCGACGGGCTCGCCGTCCCCGAGCGGCAGGTTCTGGCCTGGCTGCAGCCCACCCGCCCCGAGTACTTCCGCCCGCAGAACTTTCCGGTGTTCAACGTGCTGGTGGAAGAGGGGCGCTTCTACGGCTTTCCGGTCTTCGGGGTGCCGGGCTTCAAGTTCGGGAAGTACCACCACCTGCAGGAGACGGTCGACCCCGACACCCTGGACCGCGAGGCGCGCCGCGAAGACGAGGAGCTCCTGAGGAGCTTTGCGGAGAGGTACTTCCCGGAGGGGTGCGGGCCGACGATGAGCCTTGCGACCTGCATGTTCACCAACACGCCGGACAACCACTTCATCATCGACCTGCATCCCGAGTACCCTCAGGTTGTGGTGGCCTCGCCGTGCTCGGGGCACGGCTTCAAGTTTGCGAGCGTGGTGGGTGAGATCTTGGCGGACCTCGCCGAGAGCGGCACGACCCGCCACGACATAAGCCTCTTCCGGCTCGAGAGGTTCGCCCGGGAAGAAGCGGGGCGCGCCTCCCCTTAGGAGGCGCGCGCCCTGCGGTACTCCTCCACCACCAGCTCGGTCAGCTCCTCCATCGAGGTCTCGGCGGTGGGCTTGTCGTAGGTGATCTCGCCGTGCTGGATCAGGTTGATCCGGTCGCAGATCCCGAAGATGTGCGCGTAGTTGTGGTCGATCATGATGATCGAGACCTCCCCGTCGCGCCGGAGGCGCTGGATGAGGTCCATGATCATCGTCGCCTCCTTCGCGCCCATCGCGGCCAGCGGCTCGTCCAAAAGCAGGATCTTCGGGTTCGCCGAGTAGACGGCCCGGGCGACGGCGATCGCCTGGCGCTGGCCGCCCGAGAGGCGGGCGACCGGCTCGTCTATCGAGGGGATGTTCACCCCGATGTCGTCCAGGTACTGGCGGGTCTTCCGCTTCATCTCCCGCTTGTTCAAGAAGCGGAAGGGCCGGTGGGTGATCTCGCGGTTCAGGAACATGTTCTCGTAGACGGTCATGTCGTTGGCGAGCGCGAGATCCTGGTAGACCACCTGGATGCCGAGCGACTGGGCGTGAGAGACGCTTTTGAGCTCGATCTCCTGGCCCTCGAGGAAGATCTTGCCCGCATCCGGTTTGTGGAAGCCGGTGAGGATCTTCATCAGGGTGGATTTGCCCGCCCCGTTGTCCCCGACGATGCCGAGCACCTCACCCTTCTTGAGGTGCATCGTGATCCCGCGCAGCGCGACCACCGAGCCGAACCGCTTGACGATGCCCTCGGCCCTCAGGATGTCTTCGCCAGTTGCACCGTTCTCGCTCATGTCGATCCTTTCTTCTCGGGCCGGCTGAACCAACGGAAGCCGCCGCGCTCACGCACGGTTCCGAGGTAGATGTTGAAGATCATCAGGATCAGGATCGCCACACCCAGGATCACGTCGAAGGTGTTGGCGTTGACCCCGAGGAGGGTGAACCCCTGCCGGAGCTCGGCCAGGACCACGGAGCCCAGGAAAGCCCCGATCATCGTCCCGACCCCGCCGGTGAGCGCGGTACCACCGATGACCCCGGCCGAGATCGCGAGGAACATGGTGTTCGCTCCGCCGGCCAGCGGGTCTATCGATCCTACCCGCATCGCCTCCAGGATCCCCGCGAAGCCGGCAAGGACCGCGCAGATCATGAAGTTGACGATCCTTATCCTGTTCACCCGAATACCGGCCTCCCTCGCCCCGATGAGGTTGCCCCCGGTGGCGAAGGTGTGCATCCCCCAGCGGGTGTTCTTGAGCAAAAGGTGCATCATGACGAAGATGATGAACGCCCAGACTATCTCCGAGTAGGGGTAGCTTCCGAGCCACTGCTGAACGGTCCCGCCCGGCGCGTTCTTCGGGAAGCCGTTGAGGAGGATAACGTTCAGCCCGCCGAGCAGGAAGAAGGTGCCCAGCGTGACCACGAACGAGGGCACCCTGAAGTAGACGTGCACCACCCCGTTGACGAGCCCGACCGCCGCGCAGGCCAGGAGCCCTATGGCGACGGAGATCGGGAGGATCAGGCGCAGATCCGCGTAGGCGAGCCACATTATTATCGGGGCGAACCCGAACGTGGAGCCGACCGAAAGGTCTATCTCACCCAGGATCATCACCATCACCAGCCCCGTCGCCATGATCACGTACGGGGCCACCGTCTGCGAGAGGGTGGTCAGGTTGCTCTGGCTCCAGAAGCCCTGGTTGGTGAACTGGAAGTAGAAGAACAGCACCACCGCGATGACGAAGATGCCGATCTCGCGTTGCATGAGCAGCCTGCGGGCTCCCTGCAGCAGGCCGCCTCCTCCCGCGCTTTCTCGCCTGCTGGCCGCGTTATCCGTCATTGGTCCTCACCTCTTTGTCTTTGCCTCAAGCGGTGGGTGGGGTGATCTTCGAGGGCGGCTTGATGAGCTTCTCCTTCTTGGAGCTCCCCTCGTAGCGGGACTTGGTGGTCAGGTAGGGCTTGACGTTCTCTTTGGTGACGAACTTCAGACCCGTGCTGGTCGAGGAGGGGCTCATCAGACCACCCGAGATCCTCCACAGATAGAGCTGCATCACCGGCCAGAATCCCTGCTCGTAGGGCTGCTGGTCTATCGTGAAGTCGAGGATCCCTTCATCAATGTACTGCAGCGTCTTGGGCAGG
Organism: Rubrobacter calidifluminis; assembly: GCF_028617075.1. NCBI lineage: Bacteria > Bacillati > Actinomycetota > Rubrobacteria > Rubrobacterales > Rubrobacteraceae > Rubrobacter > Rubrobacter calidifluminis. The sequence continues at coordinate 8,926 of NZ_JAQKGV010000022.1, forward strand.
AGGTCGTACCCCCCACCCTTTACCCCCTTCTTGTGCAGCCCGTACTTCTTCATGACCTGCCCGACGCTCTGGGTCGAGCCGGCGTCGACGGCGAACATGCCGTTTACGTCCTTGTGCCCCTGGTAGTAGGCGTCGATCCTGTTGAGCTCATCGTTGACCTGCGCGCCGGTGGCGACCTCCGAAACCTGTATCGGCGCGCCGGACTGCTTTATACCGGCCTTCGCCCCGTCTATCCTCGGCTGGATGTTGAGCTGACCCGGCGTGGCGATGAAGAGCGCGACCTTGCCCTTCTTGACGAGCTTGGCGATCCTCTTGCCCATCTCCACCCCGGACTCGTAGAGATCCTGCCCGATGTACGCGAGCGCCGGGTTGGGCTTGCCCGGAGCACCGTTGGCGTTGTAGGCGACGACGGGGATGCCCTTCTGGTAAGCCCGGAGGATGGGCTCGTTGAACGCCTTTGGATCGACGATTGAGACGGCGATCCCGTCAGCGTTGCCGTCTATGGCGGTGTTCATCGCGTTGACCATCTCGGAGACCACCGAATTCTCCGAGCCGGTCCACTGATACTTGCAGTTCAGGATCGCGCAGGCGTCCTGGATGCCATACTGAGTGGCGGTGAAGAAGGGGTTGGTGGTCACGTGGTTCACGAAGACGAAGTTGTACTGCGGGGTAGTGGGGAAGTTGCCGACACCACCTCCGCCGCCTCCACCACCGGTCGCGCCTCCCTGCCCCCCACCGCGGCACCCGGCCAGAAGCAGCGCAGTCGCAGCGGCCGCACCGCCACCGAGGAACTTACGCCGCGAGATCCCCATCTCTTCTGGATTTCCGCTCATCTGCTCTTCTCCTCCTTCCCTCGATCCATGATCCCGAATCGCCTTCCTGAAGAGATCGTGGATTATGCCAGAATATTCCTCCTCCACCCGAGCCCTGTCAACGATCATGCGCTGCGTCTCCCAGCCATCTCCCCGCCACCTCCACGCACGGCCCACCCGCAGAACAGCCGGCTGAGCACCAGCGAGGCGGCGCCTATGGCCCCGGCATCCTCCCCGAGTCTCCCCTCGACGATACGCACCCTGCGCGCCATCTCGGAGAGCGCCCGGCGTTCGAAGACCCTGCGCGCGGGGTCCAGGACGAGAGGTCCAGCCCTCACCGTCACACCGCCCACCACCACAACCTCCGGGTCGAGCAGGTTGACGGCGTTGGCGATGCCTATCCCCAGATACTTTCCGGTCTCTTCGAGTACCCCCCGTGCCAGACCGTCGCCCGCACGGGCGGCGTCTATCACATCATCGACGGTCAGCCGCTCGAGCTCCCGGCCCGCCAGCTCCCGCTCCCCCGCCAGCCTGAGTACCCGGACGGCACGCCGGACTATGGCAGCATGACCTACGAGGGCCTCCAGACATCCGTACCGCCCGCACCCGCACCTGGGCCCCTCGACGTCCACGAGCGTGTGTCCGATCTCACCTGCCCCTCCACTCGCCCCCCGGTAGAGAGCCCCGTCTATGACCACCGCACCCCCGACTCCCCGGTGGGCGATGACGTAGAGCATCTGACGAAACCCCCGCCCCGCCCCGAACAGATGCTCCCCGAGTGCCGAGGCGTTGGCGTCGTTGTCGGCTACCACCGGCAGCCCATACTCCTGCTCTACCTTTTCCACCAGCTCGAAACGTCCCCATCCGGGATAGCTCGGCGGGCTGAAGCCCCTATCCCCCGAGAAAACCGGTGCCGGGAGAGCAAGCCCGATACCGACGACGTCCCCACTCTCGAGCTTACCCGCCTCGGCAAGCACCCCCTCCAGCACGGACCGCACCCTCGCCCAGAGCTCCTCTGGCCCCCGCTCCATACACGAAGGCGTCGCAGAACGTACGAGGACTCTGGCGTTGAGGTCGGTGACCACGGCCATGAGCCAGCGGGGCCCCACCTCGAGCCCCACCGCGCTGTACGCCCGCGGCACGAGCTCCAGCAACATCGGCGGCCTCCCGCCAGTGGATACCCCAACCCCCGCCTCCCGCACGAGCCCCCGCTCCATGAGCTCCTCACAGATCTCCACCACGGCAGCCATGCTCAACCCGCTCGCCTCCACGATCCCAGAACGTGAGATCGGACCGTGGTTCCGGATAACCCTGAGAACCAGGCTCCGGTTGTGCCGCCGCAGATCCCGTGTCCCCCTGCCAGACACCTCTCGCCCCACTCCACCTCTCACCCACTTCATTCATAGCTCATAACAACTAAGCTGGTTTATGTTAACTCTCAGCGTATTTGTGGTCAATATCAACATTTGTACTCAGAAGGCGCTGGCAGTGAAAAAGATCGGTGTGCAAAAGTGCGTTCTATTCCACATCCGGAAATCGCTTTTTATCCATCGCTTTATAAGTATGTTCTCTCTTCGGGTAGAGCGTTCAGGCGACGAAGCGCCAGCTGACGAACAGGGCGCACAGGAAGAGCGAGAAGGCAATGCTCACGGTGAGCCAGAGGCACAATGTGGTCTTTCTTTTCCCGACGAGGGCACCGAGCGTGATGAAGATCGGGAAGGCCACGAGGACGAAGCGCGGCATGCCCATGAGTGGGCTCTGCGGGGTGCCGAAGAGCGCGGGGACGGCGACGAGCAGGAAGGCGTAGGCGCTCATCCCCGGCGGGAGGATCCGCACCCCGGCCGCGAGGAGCGCCAGGGCGAGCAGCAGGAAGAGCAGGCTGTACGTTGCGTTGGTCGAGGCCAGGTGATCCATGAGGCTCCCGGAGCCGGAGCCGGGGCGCATCCCGGAGAGTTGTGCGAGCCCCCAGCCGGCCTGCTCGAACGCCGTTACGAGGGCGTGGAGAGGTCCGGTGGGTTCCCTTCCCCAACGCCTCTGTCCTGTGTAGAAGAGGAGCAGGTTGCCGAAGCGCCACCAGAGGTAGGCGGCGTAAAGGAGAAGTCCGGAGGGGGCGAGAGCGAGGCAGGCGGCACCCCGCAGGCCGTACTCACGGCGGCGGCGCAGCCACTCCAGGGCCAGAGGCACGAGGAGGAAGACGCCCACGTTGCGGGTGGCGCAGGCGAGACCGGCCAGGACGCAGGCGAGCAGGAGGTTCTTCCGCACCCTCACGGCCCACAGCGAGCCCGCCGAGAGGGCGAGGAAGAGGCTCTCGGTGTAGACGGCGTTCAGGAAGAAAGCCGTCGGGAAGAACGCGAGCACGAGCACGGAGGCCCGCGCCGTCCGCGGGCCTCCGAGGTCCTCCGCCAGGCGGTAGACGAAGTAGAGCGCGAACGGCAGCGCGGCGAGAGAGACGATAACGCCCCACACCCCGAGGGCGGGGAGGGAGACGGGACCGCCGGAGAGGGAGTCGAGGGCGCGCACCAGCAGCGGGTAGAGGGGGAAGAAGGCCGGCGACTCGTCGTAGGGTGGGTTCAGGTAGCCGGAGGCGGCGAGGTGGATGTAGTGCTCGCCGTCCCAGTGCGACCACGTGTTCAGTCGGCCGTAGGGGACGTCCGAGGTCCGCCTCTGGAAGGAGCTTATGGGGAGAGCGTGGGCCATGATCGCCCCGGCGGCGAAATAGAGGAGGCGGCTTGCGGCGTAGACGCCGAGGACGAAGGCGAAAGGACGCCTGGCTGCCGCCTTGTGGCTCATCCTATCCCGTATGCGAGAAGTGGCGCGGCGCGACGATCAGGACGTCCTGGTTTTCGAAGACCGTGCGGTAGAGGTTCGGGTACCGCTTGAAGAGCGTCCAGTAGGGAATCACCGGCCGGTCGGGCTCCCACTTGTAGAGGACGATGTAGCGCACGTCGTATCTCTTCAGTATCTCCTGGGTCTTCTGGCCCTGAGGATGCCCCATGACCCACAGCACGTCCCAGTAGCGCTGTGGGGGATGGGGGGGGAGATCCCGCGGGTGGGCGACCTGCCCGGCGGTAAACGACTGCAGAGCGCTGTAGTGTCCCATCGCGAGCATCATCCTGCTCGGGACCTGGTTCGACTGCGGGCTGACCATGATGTTGCCGCCGGTGTTGTGCTCCTTGAGCCACTCGCCGGCCGCCGCTATCTGCGGGGTCATGGTGACCTCAGGGCTGGGGCCTGCGGCCTGCTCGATGCTTTGTACCGCACGCAGCCCGACGAGCCCGCCGACGAGCAGCACCGCGGCCGCGGCGGCGTAGACGGAGAGCGGCCCCCGCAACCACAGCAGGGAACGCAGCAACATGACCAGAGAAAAGGCGGCGAACAGCGCAAGTGGGACGCTTATGTCGCGCCCGAAGCGCTGGGGGAATCCGGAGAGCGAAGTACTGCTACCCGCCAGCATCACCAGGAACCATACGAGCAGCGTCACCTTCGAGAGCACCGCCGCACCCTCGCGTCTGCGGGCGACGAACAGGAAACCCGTGCTCAAGACCACGCCCAGGAGCCCGAGCCAGGCTATCGGCTGGGAGATGGTGGTGGCTATCATCACAGCATAGCCGTAGGGAAGCTGGGTGCCTATGGCCATCTCGACCGCGCTTGCCGTCTTGCCGGTCCCGGAAGCTCCCTCAAGGAGATGGGCGACGAGGCGGGGGATGTGGTAGGTGTCCCAGGCGTAGGCCACCGAGAGAACCGCCAGTAGAACGAGGCTGAAGAAGAGCGTCGCGGCATCCTTCCTCTGGCGGGTGAGGAGGAGGTAGACCAGGGCGAAGACCGCTACGGGCGCGAGCAGCACGACCAGATAGAGGGTCGTCACCTGATGGTAGAGGACGACCCCGGAACCCAGGATGGCGAACGCGAGCCCGCTGCGCCAGCCGGGACTGGAGTAGAGCGAGACCAGGGCGCAGACGGTCATGACCAGCAGGATCTGGGCGGCGGTGAGGTTCGGGTACATCGCGTCGTCGAAGTAGTAGTAGATGCCCCCGGCGAGGAAACCACCGAAGAACGCCGCTGCGACCCCTGCCTCCCACCCCCACATCCTGCGCCCGAGCGCGTAGAGGGCGAGCGTGGGACCGAGCATCATCAGCGGGGCCATGACGGGGAAGGTGTCGAGCGGCTCGACTCCGCTCAGGCGCGAGATCTCCGCGGTCAGCAGATGGAATCCCGGCGGGTAGATAAGGTAGGAGGAGTCGTTGCCCGTGGAGAGCATCAGGTTGGCCATCACCGCGTGCGAGTAGTTGTCCACCCCGCGGATGAACGGCCAGTCGTGCAGCACTGGGCCCGAGTAGCCGCGCACGAGCACCGCGAGCAGGACCAGCCCGAGCAGCACTGTTTTCGTCCGGCCGCCAGAGTCCACGCTTCGCTCTCCCGCATCCTCCCCCCCCGATCCGGCCCAGGAGAGCCGGCGGGAGCTCCACACCTGCACGACCCCGGCGAGCACCACGAGCGCTGCCACCGGGATCATGAACAGCTGTGCCTCGCCGCCAGCCGTGCAGGCCGGGGATGGCCAGCCCCAGCACGAGCCCGCGGTCCAGAAGAGCCCCTGGTAGAGGAAATCCCCGGCCAGCACCAGCGCCGCCGCCAGCGCGAGCGGGACCAGAGAAGGGGCGGCGAGCGGAACGGGTACTCCAGCCACCGGCCTCTTCTCAGGCTTCCCCGCCGCTCCGAACGTCAAGAAGAATCCAACTCCCACGAGAAAGACCACCGCAGGAGCAGTCACCGCCAGCGGCAGCGTCAGCCCTCCGTCGGTCAGGCGCACCTCGATCAGGGCCGCAGCCGGGACCAGCACCATCGAGAAGGCGACGGCGTGGATCACCCTCCCTGCCAGGTCACCGCCGTCAGCCAGCCACCGTGCCCAGAACCAGCCCGGAACCAGCACGAGCACCAGGGCGATCGGCACCACACGAACGAGATCGAGGATCACCCCGCGCAGCCTCCGTTCTCGAGAGAGAGATGCATGGCGTTAGCATATCAGGAGCTCCGGACGGCGCCACTACGAGAGGCTGTTCATCCGGAACTATTTTAAAAAGATTTAACTTATTGACTTCTCGTGGAACTTTCTTGACCTTTCATTGTGCGGTTGTAGCGGATACAATCTGCGACTGGCCTCACAACGTTCAAGGAAAAGAGATGTAGAAGGGGGCGAAACGAGAAGATGAGAGTGATGGTTCTGGGCGGGGACGGCTACTGTGGCTGGCCCACTTCGCTACACCTCTCCGATTGTGGACACGAGGTGATAATCGTAGACAACTTCGTGCGCCGGCAGATAGACCATGAGCTCGGCGTGCAGAGCCTCACCCCGATAGCCACCCTCAAGCAGAGGGTCAGGGCCTGGAAGGAGGTGAGTGGCCAGGAGATAGTCGTCGAGGTCGGGGATCTTCTGGACTGGGAGTTCGTCTCCGGGATAATAAAGAACTACCGTCCCGACGCGGTGGTCCACTTCGCCGAGCAGCGGGCGGCGCCCTACTCGATGATCGACCGGGCGCACGCGGTCTACACCCAGCACAACAACGTGATAGGCACGCTGAACCTGCTCTTCGCGATAAGGGAGCATGCGCCGGAGTGTCATCTGGTCAAGCTGGGGACCATGGGCGAGTACGGCACGCCCAACATAGACATAGAAGAGGGCTACATAGAGATAGAGCACAACGGTAGAAAGGATGTTCTACCCTACCCCAAGCAGCCCGGCAGCTGGTACCACCTCAGCAAGGTGCACGACTCGCACAACATAGCCTTCGCGTGCAAGATCTGGGAGACGAGGGCCACCGACCTCAACCAGGGGGTCGTCTACGGGACGGTCACCGAGCAGACCGAGCGTGACGAGCGGCTGATAAACCGCTTCGACTACGACGAGATCTACGGCACGGCTCTGAACCGCTTCTGCATCCAGGCGGCGATAGGCCATCCGATGACGGTCTACGGCAAGGGCGGACAGACGAGGGGCTTCCTCGACATCCGCGACACGGTCAGGTGCATAGAGCTCGCCATAGAGCATCCGGCCGAGCCCGGGGAGTTCCGGGTGTTCAACCAGTTCACCGAGGAGTTCAGCATCCTCGATTTGGCGAAGATGGTCAAGGAGGCCGCCTCCAAGCTGGGGATAGAGGCGAAGATCGAGAACCTCCCGAACCCCCGGGTCGAGGCCGAGGAGCACTACTACAACGCCAAGCACACCAAGCTTCTGGACCTCGGGCTGGAGCCGCACTACCTCAAGGAGAGCCTGCTCGACTCCCTTTTGAACATAGCGATGCGCTACAAGGACCGGGTCGAGCCCGACGCCATAGACCCCAAGGTCTCCTGGCGGGAGGGCCAGCGTAAGGAGAGGAAGGCAACTTCGGCGGTATGATGGCGTTCGACCACATCAGGTTCGCCGGGATACTCGTCGCCGCGATTATCGCGGCGGCGAGCATCCTGGCCTACAAGCGCGGCAGATGGCGCCGGTTCGACCTGCTGCTCGCCCTCATCGTGGCCGCGGGGGTCGCTGTCTTCTCGGTCTTCCCGAAGGTCGGCGACGTACTGCTTTACGTCTTCCAGCTCCAGAACCGGGGCTTCGCCATTCTGGTCGCCGCGGTGCTGGTACTTTTCGCGCTCGTGGTCTACCTGATCGGCAAGGTGCAGGACGTGAGCCGCAGGAACGGCCAGGTCGTGACCGCGCTCGCCGTGAGGCAGTACAAGGAGCGCTACGACCCGCCGCAGCCGCTGCCCGAGGGGGCACGCGGCAGGATCCTCATCGTCGTCCCCGCCTACAACGAGGCCGGGGGCATCGCCCAGGTCCTCTCGCGGGTGCCAGAAGAGCTCATGGGTTACGAGGTCAGGACCGTCGTCGTCGACGACGGCTCATCCGACGCCACCGAACAGATCGCCCGCAACCTCGGCTACCCGGTCGTCTCGCACGTGGTCAACCGCGGGCAGGGCGACGCGCTGAGGACCGGGTTCGCCATCGCCGGGCTCGAGCGGGCCGACATGGTCATAAACCTCGACGCCGACGGCCAGTATCTGCCGGAGGAGATGGAGCGTCTGATCGTCCCGATAATCGAGGACGAGGCGGACTTCGTCCTCGGCTCGCGCTTCATGGGCTTCTACGAGGAGGCCGGGAGCGTCCGGCACATCGGCGTCGTGTTTTTCTCGAAGATGATCTCGCTCCTGACCGGCAAGAAGATAACCGACTCGACGAACGGCTTCCGCGCGATAAGGGGCTCGATGCTCCCGAAGCTCGACCTCAGGGAGGATCGCTTCAACGCCACCGAGCTCATCCTCGAGGCGCTCAAGAAGGGGCTGCGCTTCAAGGAGGTGCCGGTGACGATGCTCAAGCGGGCCGAGGGCGTGAGCAAGAAGCCCCCGAAGCTGCGCTACCCGCTCGGCGTCTTCCGGGTGATCATACAGACCTGGCTGCGGTAGCACGCCGTCCGTCCCCCGGCGTGCTACCCTCATCTTCGTGATGTTCTCCTCCCTACGGAGCATGCTCAAGGCCCGTCAGCAGGGTGTGGGCGCGGGCAGCGCCTACATGATCGTCTCCCTGGGCATCTCCGGCGTCCTGACCTACGCCTTTCAGAGCTTCGCGGCTCACACCCTCGGCAGGAGCGGCTACGGGCCGCTCGCGCTGCTCTGGTCCGCGACCTTCCTCACGGTGCAGGTGCTCTGGATCGCCGGCACCCAGACCCTCGGGCGCTACGTCTCCGAGCGGGCCGCCCGGGGCGAGGACTGGCGTCCCGTGGTCGCCTCGGTGCGCCGCTGGCAGGCGGGACTCGCCGCCGGCTTCGTAATCCTGGCGGCCGCCGCGAGCCCGATCCTCACCAGGGAAGTCTTCCAGGGGCACGCCTGGCTGAGCTGGACCTTCATAGCAGCCGTGGTCGCCTACGCGCCGGAGTACTTCCGGCGCGGCATCTTCAACGGCCACCGCCAGTTCTCCCGCCTCGGGGCCCAGCTCGTCTCCGAGCAGACCGGCAGGCTCGTCATAGCTGTGGTGCTGCTCGCCGCGGGGCTGGGCGTCTTCGGGGCGGCGGTCGCGATCGTACTCGCCCCGATCATCGGGGTGCTCGCCGTGAGACCCACCCCGGCCGACCCGCCGCAGAAGGAGGGCGAACCCTTCTCCGCTGGGCGGGCGGCTCGCTTCGCCGCGCCCGTGCTCGTCTGCATGGCCGTCGCGCAGGCCTTCGCCAACGGCGGCGTGATCCTGGTGAGCCTGCTCGGCGGCACCCTCCCGCAGGTCAGCGTCTTCGCCGCGGCCCTGATCCTGACCCGCATCCCACAGTACGTGCTGAGCCCGGCCGTCGAGAGCCTGCTGCCGCACGCGAGCCGTATCCTCGCCTCCGAGGGCCGCGCTGCCTTCGAGCGCTTCGTCGGGAGGGCGCTCGGCCTCGTGGCGCTCGTCGGGCTGCTCATGGTCGCCGGGACCTGGCCGCTCGGGCAGTGGGCGGTGCGGCTCTTCGCCGGTTCGGACTTCCACGCCAGCAGAGGGCTGCTGGTCATGCTGGCCGCCCTGGCCGCCTTCTACCTGGTCTGCGACATGTTGAACCAGGCGCTCTTCGCCCGCGGGCTGGCCAGGCTCGCCGCGCTCGCCTGGGTGCTCGGGCTGCCCGTGGCGGGCGCGTCTCTCGCGCTCTCGGGCGCCGGGGTGATGAGCCGGGTCGCCCTCGCGCTGCTCGCCGGGATGGTCGCCGTCTCGCTCTTCCAGGTCGCCTTCTACCTGCTCAGCGGCTCCCGCGAATAAACCACTCCGCCGTGCGCCTCAGGCCCTCCTCCAGGCTCACCTCGGCCTGCCAGCCGAGCATCCGGCGGGCCTTAGAGGTGTCCGAGTAGTTGCGCTTCACGTCGCCCGGTCTGGGCGCGGCGTGTCGGATCTCCACGTCCTCTATCCCGAAGTCGGAGAGCACCGGAATGAGCTTCTCGACGAGCTCCAGCACCGTCGTCTCCGAGCTGGTCGCGATCTGGAAGATCTCACCACCCACGCCCGGCCTCTCGGCCGCGAGCCGTACCGCGCGCACGAGATCTTCTATGTAGATGAAGTCCCGGGTCTGGGTGCCGTCGCCGTAGATCTCGAGCGGCTCGCCCCGCATCGCCCGGCTGATGAAGCGCGGGACCGCGTTCAGGACCTTGTGCCCCGAGCCCGGGCCGTAGACGTTGCCGAAGCGCAGCGCCACGGTCTCGAGCCCGTAGGCGAGGAAGTAGGCCGAGCAGTAGCCCTCACCGGCGAGCTTGCTCGCCCCGTAGGGGCTCGCCGGGTGCGGGGCGAGGTTCTCGTGTATCGGGGGCTCGACCTCCCCGACCGCAGCCCCGCTCGAGGCGAAGACGAACCTCCCCGCCCCCGCGTGACGGGCGGCCTCCAGGTAGTTGAGCGTCCCCACGACGTTGGTGAGGCAGTCCTTGCGCGGGTTCTCGACCGAAGGGGCGACGCCGGTGTTCGCCGCCAGATGCACCACCACCTCAGCGCCCCGCGCCGCCCGCAGCGCGAGCTCGTCGTCGAGGATGTCCCCGACGACGAGCTCCACCCCCTCCCCCGCCATCTCCCCGACCTCTTCTGCCGGGGTCTCCGAGAACCCGCACACCCCGGCGAGATCCTCCTGGCTTCCCACCGAGAGGTCGTCGAGGACCCTGATCGAGTGTCCCCCCTCCGAGACGAGCGCCCCCACGAGCGCGGAGCCTATGAAACCGCAACCCCCGGTGATGAGCCAGTTCAAGGAAGCCCCCTTCTCACTCTGAGCCATCCGACACGGTGGCGGAGTTTACCACCGGCAGACTACTCCAGCACCACCGGCCCCCGGGCCCCGGAGAAGTACGCCGCGAGCACCGGTCTTCCGGTCTCTATGACGTCGAGCTCCTCGATCTCCTCCCGGCTGAAGAACGCGAGATCGAGCGACTCCGGGCTGCGCCGGAGACCCGAGAAGTCCTCCACCGAGACCCGGTAGGCGAACGAGATCACCCGCACGACGTTCCCGTCGGGGTAGGCGACGATCTTCGACGGATCGGAGAAGACGCAGAAGAGTTCCGAAGAGCTCACCGAGAGCCCGGTCTCCTCGCGCACCTCGCGCCGGAGCGCCTCCCCGAGCGGCTCGTCGACCTCAACCGCCCCGCCCACCATCCCCCACCGTCCGCAGTCGCTACGCCGCTCCAGGAGCAGACGCTCCTCGCGCTCGATGAGCGCCATCACCCCAACCATTATCGGGCGGTTGGGGCGCGGAGCGCCGGGGTTTCTGTAGAAGAATCTGGCCGGTGGCAGAGAGCTCCCTCCTTACTCGTAGCCAGGAGCCGATTCTAGCAAAGCCGGGATCTCCACCGGAGGTTACCGATCTGTTACCCGATTCTCAAGAAAACTTAAGGTAGACGTACGATCATGCTGGTATCAAGGGGCTTGGCGGAAGAGCGCGAAAAGGAGTGAGCCCTTCTTGAAGCTGATCCGGAGAAAGCCCACACGAAGCAAGCGCAGGAGACCCAAGGCCTCGCCGGCCCGCGTGGCGCTGGTGGCCGAACGCAGCGGCCCGCGGGAGGCCCCACCCCTCGTCCCCCTGCTGGAAGCCGCCGGAGAACTCGGGATGAGGACGCTCATGATCTGTCCGCCGCCCGGCGGCGAGGGCGGCGTCATCTCCGAAGTCGGTGCGGGGGAGGCGCTCCGGCTCGGGGTACGCCTGCGGTTCTGCGGCCTCCCGGAGGAGCTCCCGGAAGAGCTGCGGCGCGAAGCCGCGCGGGCGGAGAGCCTGACGGCCCGCGCCCGCGGCCTGGAGGTGTGCATGACCCCGGGACACCACGGGGGCCGGGCGGAGATCGTCGCGGCGGTAAAGTCCCTCGCCGCGGAGGGCGTCCCACCCGAGAAGATCGACGAGGCCGCCATCTCCGGACGTCTCGCCGCTCCCGCCGCCTGCGATCTGGACCTGATCGTCTACGCCGGAGACCGCCCGCGCTTCTCGGACCTCCTGCTCTGGGAGATGGCCTATGCCGAGTTCTACGCCGCCGGCCGCCCGTGGCCGGAGCTCACCGCCGCGGACCTGGAGCGGGCGGTCGAGTCCTACGCCTCCCGGTCTCGCCGCCGCGGAGGCGTAGAGCCCGCGGACACCGGCTCCTAGAGCTCCTTCAGCGCCCCCGCCAGCTCGCGCTCGTAGAAGGAGCAGAACTCTTTCTGTTGCTCGCCTATCTGGATGAGCGCCACCCTTCTGAAGCCGGCCCCGGCGAATTCCCTCACGCCCTCGACGATCCCCTGCGGGTCCGGCCCGCAGGGGATCATCTGAGCAACGTCCTCCTCCCGGACGCTTGCGGCGAAGGCCTCGAAGTTGGTCGTGTTCGGAAGCTCGGACTGTATCTTCCAGCCGCCGAGAGCCCAGGCGAACTGCTCGTGGGCCAGCCTGCGGCATTCTTCTTCGTCTTCGCCCCAGCACACCGGAAGCTGCGCGACACCGGGCTTCCCCTCGCCGCCCCCCGCCTCGAACATCTCGACGAGCTCCCGCCGCGGCTCGATGGCGATGAGGAAATCCGCCAGGTTTCCGGCCAGCTCGCAGGAGCGCGGCCCGCTTGCCGCGATCCCGATCGGCACCTCCCCTTCCGGCGCATCGAAGAGCCTGGCCCCCTCGACGTCGAAGTACATCCCGCGGTGGGTCACGTAGCGCCCGGTGAAGAGCTCCCGGATTATCTCTACGGCCTCGGCGAGCATCTCGTGCCGGACGTCCACCTGCGGCCAGCCCCGCCCGACGACGTGCTCGTTCAGGTTCTCCCCGGCCCCGAGCCCGAGCGAGAACCGCCCGCCCGAGAGCAGCGAGACCGTGGCGGCTTTCTGCGCCACGATCGCCGGGTGGTAACGGATGGTGGGACAGGTGACGTAGGTCATGAGTGGGATGCGCTCCGTCACCTGCGCCACGGCCCCCAGCACCGCCCAGGCGTAGCCGGAGTGACCCTGCGCCTCGAGCCAGGGATGGAAGTGATCGCTCATCACCGCGAAATCGAAGCCCGCCCGCTCGGCGAGAACCGCATCCTGCACGAGCTCGCGCGGCGAACGCTGCTCGCACATCAGCGTGTAGCCTATCTCCATCCGGAATCCCTCCTCTACTCGTTCTCCACCGACAGCCGCTTTGTACCCGCCCGGAGGAGAAGCTATCCACCGCTCCCTTCCCGGAGCCGGCCGTTTATGAAACAATATGCACATCAGAGGAAAGGAGGAGTGATGGACGCGAGTACACGCCTCTCGCTGTACAGGACGATGGTACGCATCCGGGCCTTCGAGGAGGCGATAAGACGGGAGTACTACGTGGGCAAGCAGCCCGTCTTCGACATCGGGGCCGGCCCGGTACCGGGCGAGATGCATCTCTCGGCGGGCCAGGAGCCGGTGGCCGCCGGGCTGTGCGCCCATCTCGGGCCCGACGACGCCCTCACGGGGCCTCACCGCCCGCACCACATCGCGCTCGCCCACGGGGTGGACATGAAGCGGATGACCGCTGAGATCTTCGGGCGCGAGAGCGGCCTGTGCCACGGCAAGGGCGGTCACATGCACCTCTTCGCCCCGGAGGTCCACTTCGGATGCTCGGGGATAATCGCGGAGGGCATGCCGACAGCCTGCGGGCAGGCGCTCGCGTTCAAGAAGCGCGGTACAGATCAGGTGGCGGCCGCCGTCGTCGGGGAGGGGGCCGTAAACCAGGGCGGCTTCCACGAGTCGCTCAACCTCGCCGCGCTGTGGAAGCTCCCGGTGATCTTCGTCGTTGAAGACAACGACTGGGGGATCTCGGTGCCCCGCTCGGCCTCGACTAGCAACTTCTCGGCCACCGACCGGGGCCGGGCCTACGGCATCCCCGGCGAGCGGGTCGAGGACAACTCGGTGGAAGGCGTCTACGAGGCGTGCGGACGCGCCGTACAGAGGGCGCGCCGGGGCGAGGGACCGTCGCTGGTAGAGGTGCACACCCTGCGGCTCTGGGGCCACTTCGAGGGCGACGCGCAGGGCTACCGCCAGAGTGAGCTCGAAGACGTGCCGGGGCGCGACCCGATCCCGACCTACCGGAGGACGCTCATCGAAGAGGGCGTGCTCGACGAGGAGGAGGCCCAGAGGATCCGGGCCGAGGCCGAAGAGGAGGTCGAGGCGGCGATCCGGTTCGCCAAAGAAAGCCCCGAGCCCGCCCCCGATGAGGCGCTGGAGCACGTCTTCGCCTGAGGGAAAGGAGGACGGAAGATGACGACCGCAGAGAGGACCCGCGAGAGGCGGTTAACCACCGCGCGGGCGATGGTCGAGGGCATCGCGCAGGAGATGCGCCGCAACGAAGAGGTCTTCGTCATGGGAGAAGACGTCGGCGCCTACGGCGGCATCTTCGGCACCACCACCGGGCTCCTCGATGAGTTCGGTCCCGAGCGGGTGATGGACACCCCGATCAGCGAGACCGGGTTCATCGGCGCCGGGATCGGGGCCGCCATCGAAGGGATGCGCCCCATCGTCGAGCTGATGTTCGTCGACTTCTTCGGCGTGTGCATGGACCAGATCTACAACCACATGGCCAAGATCCACTACGAGTCCGGCGGCAACGTCAGGGTGCCGATGGTCCTGATGACCTCGGTCGGCGGTGGCTACTCCGACGGGGCCCAGCACTCGCAATGCCTGTGGGCCACCTTCGCCCACCTGCCGGGGATGAAGATCGTCGTCCCCTCCAACCCGCGCGACGCCAAGGGGCTCATGATCTCCGCGATCCGGGACGACAACCCCGTCGTCTACATGACCCACAAGGGCATCATGGGCCTGGCCTGGATGGCCAAGAACGCCCGCTCGGTCGGCCCGGTACCCGAAGAGGAGTACGAGGTCCCGATAGGCAAGGCGAGCGTGGCCCGCGAGGGCACCGACGCCACCGTCGTGACCCTCTCGCTCTCGGTCCACCACGCGCTCGACGTGGCCGAGCGGCTCTCGGGAGAGGGCATCGAGCTGGAGGTCCTCGACCTGAGGAGCCTGGTCCCGCTCGACCGGGAGGCGATCCTGGAGTCGGTCGGCAAGACCGGCAGGGTGCTCGTCGTCGACGAGGACTACCGATCCTTCGGTCTCTCCGGCGAGATCGCCGCGACGATCGTCGAGGAGGACCCCGCGATGCTCAAGGCCCCGCTCGCGCGCGTCGCGGTACCGGATGTCCCGATCCCGTACGCGAGGCCGCTCGAACGGGCGGTCCTGCCCACCCCCGAGCGGATAGAGGAGGCAGCGCGCGGGCTGGTGGGCGCTTGATCGAGGTCCGCTTCCCTCTCCTCAACGAGAGCGAGCCCGACGCCGAGGGGGTGCTCGCCACCTGGTTCGTCGGCGACGGCGAAGAGGTCGGGGAGGGTCAGCTTCTGTGCGAGGTCCAGGTGGAGAAGACCTCCGAGGACGTCCACGCGGAGGGGGCGGGCACCATCCGGCTCGCGGTCTCCGAGGGAGAGGTGGTCCGTCAGGGAGAGGTGATCGCCCGCATAGAGTAGCCCTCGCGCTAGTGGTTGATGCGCTCGGTGCTCTCCGGGAAGGCCTCCCGCACCCGACAAAGGGCGGCGGAGGCCCGGATCATATACAGCTCGAGCAGCAGGCGGCGCAGGATCCCGCAGCGGGCTCTCTGCTCCTCCACCATCCGGGCGAGCCTCAGCACGTCCTCCGTACAGCGCTGGTAGCCGAGGGCGCACATCTCGAGCTCGATCTCCGAAGGCGAGCCGCGGAGGGTCATCACCATCTCAGCGGCCCGCTCCGCCACGCTGCGGCTAATCCCCGCCACGCCCGGCCGGGCCCCCTCGCACGGCGAGGCGGAGGCTATCCGCCCCACCGAGGCCCGTCGCAGGCGGTGCAGGGTCCTCCTGCGCCCGAGGGAGACGGCAAGGTCCATGAGGAAGACCACGCCCCCCAACAAGACTCGCGCCATAAAACGCCGAAGACCACCAGATCTCCCTTGCACGGCCTCACCTCCTTCAGGATGCAGGGACCAGAGGCCGCCGGGTCATCCGTCGGCTCGCCACCCTCAACGACCTCTCCGCCTGGGTCTGCAGCTGGCGCACCCGCTCGCGGGAGAGGCCGAGCTCGCGGGCGAGTTCGGTGAGCGTCGCCGGCTCCCGGCCGTCGATACCGTACCTCCTGACCAAAACATAGTGCAGGTTCTCCGGCATCCGGCGCAGCGCCCCCTTGAGCCAGAGGCTCTCCACCCTGCTCATGGCGATGCCGGGAACATCGGAGCTCTCCTCATCCTCGACGAAGTCGCCCGCGACGGCCCCCGGGTCATCCTCCGAGAGAGGCCGGTCGAAGCTCGTCACCTCGGGGGAGGCGCTCAGTGCGAAGACGACCTCCTCCACGCTCCACCCGAGCCTCTCGGCGATCTCCGCCTCCCGCGGTTCACGCCCGAGCTCGAAGGAGAGCTCCTCGCGGGCCCGGATCGCCTTGCGGATCTTCTCCCCCATCTGCACCGGGATCCTCACGACCCGGCCTTTGTCCGAGATCGCCCGCCCGACCGCCTGCCGGATCCACCAGGTGGCGTACGTCGAGAAGCGGTAGCCCCGCTCGGGGTCGAACCTCTCGACCGCCTTCATCAGCCCGATGTTGCCCTCCTGGATGAGGTCCTCGAACGGCAGCCCCATCCCCCGGTACCTCTTGGCCACCGAGACCACAAGCCTGAGGTTGCGCTCTATCAGCTCCGCGCGCGCCTCCGCATCTCCGCCTCCCGCCCGACGGGAGAGGTCGACCTCCTCCTGGTGGGTCAGAAGGGGCAGGCGGCTGATCTTCTCCATGTAACCCTCCAGTAGAGAAGGGACACCACTCTCCTTCTCGGTCGCCTCCAGATGTCCCTCCGTCACATCCTGCTCGATAAGAGTCATCTCTTTCCCTTCTTCGAGTAGATCCCTCGTCCACGAGGCTCCGGTCCACCCCGTCGTCATCGAGTCTTATTCCCACCTGCTTTAAGGATTCAGTAAAGTCCGGTTAGAAAGCCGTAAAGAATCCCCCAAAACCCCGCCTCCGGCTCAACAAGAGCGTGCCTGGATCACGCGCACTGCAACAAATACCTTCCCATTAACACCTCTTTACAGAAGCTTTATGAGAGGTTCACAGGCATGGAGCTATGCTTGGAAGAGAAGCCGGCCGGCACTGTCCAGCGATTCCACGAGGAGGCATCATGATGAGTGATCAGAGCGCGAGGACAGAAAGGAGAGGGGCGGGAGGAGAAGCCGTGTCCAACGGGATCTCGCCGGCCCGCACGTTTTTGCAGCCGATAGCCGCCCCTTCGATAGTCGGGCTCTTCGGCTTCGCCGTCTCGACCTTCATGGTCGCGGCGAACCTGGCCGGGTGGTACGGCAGCTCCTCCGAGCCGGTGTTCCTGTTCCCGCTCGCGTTCGCCTTCGGCGGGATAGCGCAGTTCGCCGCCGGGATGTGGTCCTTCAAGGCGCGGGATGCGGTGGCGGCCGGGATCCACTCGACGTGGGGTGCGTTCTGGATCGGCTACGGCATCCTCTGGTACATGGTGGCGAGGGGGATGGTCAGTACCGGCAGGGCCTTCGACCTGGGTCTCGGGTACTGGTTCATCGGGCTGACCGCCGTGACGTTCCTGGGCGCCATGATCATCGGCACCGACAACATCGCCCTGTCGGCGGTGCTAAACACGCTGTGGCTCGGCGCCGGCGCGCTCGCCGTGGGACTCCTCACCGCGACCCACTTCTGGGTGGTGATCGCCGGGTATCTGCTGATCCTCTCGGCCATAGCCGCCTGGTACACGGGCGGCGCGCTGATGGCCGCCGGGATGGGCAAGCCGATGTTCCCGATGGGGCTGAGCCGGCGCGAGCGGGAGAAGGCCGGGTTCAGCGCGGGCTTCGGCGAGCCCGGCGTCAAGCGCGGGCAGTAGGCCAGAGGATCCCCGCATGTCCCGCATGCGGGGATCCTTCACCGCTCGGTGAACCTGTACCCGACCCCGAACACCGTCTGTATGTAGCGGGGATTCTCGGGGTCGGGCTCTATCTTGTGCCGGATGTGCTGGACGTGAACGTCGACCACCCGGGGTTCGCCGTAGAAGCTCCCTCCCCAGATGTGCCTCAGGATACGCTCCCGGTCGCACACCTCTCCAGGGCGGGAGGCGAGGAAGGCGAGTATCTCGAACTCGCGGTTGGTAAGCCGGATCGGCTCCTCCCCGCGGAACACCCTGCGCCGGGCCAGATCTATCTCGAGCCCGTCGAACTTCAGCGTCTCGCTCTGGGGTGCAGACCTGGCCCGCCGGCGCCTGAGGTGCGCCCTTACCCGGCTCGCGAGCTCGCGCGGGCTGAAGGGTTTGGTGACGTAGTCGTCGGCCCCAATCTCGAGCCCGACGACGATGCTGGTCTCGTCGTCTCGGACGGTGAGCATGATGATCGGGACGTTCTCCACCCCGGAGCCGCTCGAGCGTATCATGCGGCACAGCGTGAGCCCGTCGGTGTCCGGGAGCATCCAGTCCAGGATCACAAGATCAAAGGGCCTCTCGCCCTCCAGAAGCTCGGTGGCCTCCCCGCCGCTGGAGGCCGCCTCGACCTCCATCCCCTCGCCTTCGAGCGCGTACTCGACGACCCTGCTCACCGCCGGGTCGTCCTCTACCACCAGTATCCTTGGCATCCTAATCTGTCTCCTCGAGCTCTATCTCGAAGGTGGAACCCTCGCCCTCGCGGGAGCTGACCCGCACGGTCCCCCCCATCCCCTCGACGAGGTCCCGGCAGATGGAGAGCCCGAGCCCGAATCCGCCCGATCCGGGGCTCTTGTAGAACCGCTCGAATATGCGGGGTAGCTCCTCGGGGCTTATCCCCTCCCCCTCGTCCTCGACGGCCACCCGCCCCCCGCCGACTCGCACCAGGACCCGCCGTCCCTCTGGGGAGTGCTTTACGGCGTTGTTCAGCAAAACCAGGAGCGCCTGCTCCAGCTGCTCCGGGTCCGCGAGGACCGACCTCCGGTCGTGGATCTCGAGGCGGAGCTCGACCGAAGCGCTCTGCGCGATGGGCTCCATCCTGTCTATGGCCCTCCCGGCCACCTCCGGGAGGTCGGTCCGACGTATCTCAGGGTCCCTCCTTTCGGCCCCGATGCGGGCGAGGCGCAACAGGGTCTCCGAGAGGCGCTGCATCCTGATGGCCTCCGCCCGCACGTCCTCGAGCAGCCGCCGCCGGCGCCCGGCCTCCTGCCCGCCGGTGAGGAGGAGCTCGGTCGCGCCGAGGATCGCAGTGATCGGCGTCTTCAGCTCGTGCGCTGCGTTGGCCAAGAACCGCTGCTGATTTGCCTCCAGGCGCTGCTCCTGTGAGAGGTCTCGCATAAGGACCAGCACCCCTCCCCGGTGGTCGTCGAACTTCGGAAGGTGGTTGAGCCTGATCTGCACCGCCGTATCCCCGGCGCGCGCGTAGCCGCCCTCGCATCGGAGGGTGCGGGCGCAGCGCTCGACGGCTCGCCCGAGGTCGAAGTCCTCGAAGGGGTTGGGAACGGCCCGGCCGAGCAGCGCGTCCTCGTCCATGCCGAGGATGCTGCAAGCTGCGGGGTTGACGAACATCACCCGGCACTTGAGGTCGGTGGCGAGGACCCCCTCCCCCATGTTCTCCAGGATGACCTCGAGGGTCTCCTCTTTCTCCTCAAGCAGTCTCCGGGAACGGGCCGGCAGCACGCCTCCCAGGGCCTCCCCCAAAGACCCGAAAAGCCTCCGGAAAGCCAATCAAACCTCCTGTCGCCGCCTCCCGGTGCATTATATCCGCAGCCTGGATCCCAAACCCCTCCTGCGCGGCGGACCTCCAGCCCTGGTCCCCTCAGCGCAGAGAGGCGCGCTGCCTTCCCGTACGGCGACTTCCCTGGGGGAGCGGGAGGTGGAGGGCAAGTATCATCCTGTCGGCCAGGCGGCTCAGCGCCCGCATCGCGGGCTCGAGCCAGAGGACGAGCACCGTGGCGACGACCGTTCCCACCACGAACCCGCCGGCGATGTCCCCCGGGTAGTGCTCCCCCACGTAGACGCGGGCGTAGCTCATCAGGGCGGCGTAGAGGAGCGCGAGAACGCCCAGCCGGCGATGGAAGGCGAGGAGCACGAACGAGATCGCGAAAGCCGCCGAGGCATGGTCGCTGGGAAACGAAGCATCGGCCGGATGGTGGGTCAGGAGGTGAACGGAGAGCGGATGGCTCACGAACGGCCGCGGCCTGTACCACAAGTGGCTTATGACCACGTTGGCCAGCAGCGCAACCCCGGCCCCGATGAGCGCGGTTATCGCGCCGCGGCGCTCACGTTCGAGCCCCCTCACCCAGCCGATCAGAAACCACAAGACGATCAGGCCGACGAATATCCCGACGGCCCATCCCGCGGCGCGTACCATCACGGCGTCGAGCAGCGGATGATGCCCGGCCGGTGCGTTGATCAGATGCTCCACACGATAGTCCAATTTTCGTCCTCTCTCTCGAGACGAACGTTAAACCCATGTTAAACGAAAATGATAGGTCCGTTCCCTGAGAAGCCGGTAAGAATGCCTCTCAGGGAAATCTCAGGAAAACCTTCCATCCTCCGTGCATGGCAGGTAGAAGGACCGACGGATGAATCTCTATCTCCTCCTCGCGCTGTCCGCCGCCGTCCTCCTCGTTGGGCTCCGACCGCCGCGCGCCCGAACGGTCCGGGAGCCGGTGGCGGGGCGGGTGCTCGTGCTCAGCGCCTCGGTCGGCGGGGGGCACGATGCGGCGGCCCGCGCGCTGGGCGGGAGGCTGGAGGAATCCGGGCTCGTGGTGACGGTGGAGGATGGTCTGCGGGCGATGAGTCCTGCGCTCGAGATCCTTCTGCGGCGCGGGTACATGAAACAGGCCCGGGGCGGCGGCCGGTTGCTGGCGTTCATCTTCGGCCTCACCTCACGGCGGGTCTGCGTCTCGGTGGTCCGGACGCTGTGCGGGCTGCTCTACGCCGGCCGGCTGCGGCGCCTCCTCCTCTTCCACCGACCCGAGATGGTGATCTCCACCTACCCGCTCGTCACCCAGGCCCTGGGGAGGCTGCGCCGCCGGAACCTCATCCCCCCGGTGATCGCGGCCATCGCGGACTACGGCGTACACCCGCTCTGGGTGCACCCGGACGCGGACCTGCACCTGGTCGTCTCGGAGCACTCGGCCGGGCTCGTCCGGCAAGCCGGGGGCCGGGCGGAGGTGGTACGTTTCCCGGTGAGACCAGATCTTCACCAGAACCTCGACCGGAGGGAGGTCCGGAAGACGCTGAAACTCCCCCAGGAGAGCAGGCTGGCGCTGATCGTCGGTGGAGCGTGGGGGATAGGGGACCTGGAGACCGCCGCCCGGTGTGTCGCCGGGAGCGGGGTCCACACCGTGGTGGTGACCGGCAAGAACACCGCCCTCAAAGAGCGGCTCGGGTGGGCATTCTCCGGCCGGCGGGACGTCACGGTCTTCGGCTGGCGCGATGACATGCCCCTGCTCATGGCCGCCTCGGACGTCCTGGTGCAGAACGCCGGAGGCATGACCTGCCTGGAGGCGCGGGAAGCCGGGCTCCCGATAGTGATGTTCGACCCGGTGCCCGGCCACGGCGAGTTCAACGCGCTCGCGATGGAGCGGGCCGGAGCCGCCCTCTGGCCCCGCACGGCCGAAGAGCTCGTCTCGATCCTCGAGAGCGGCACCTACAGCGAGCTCCGGGCACCGGAATCCTCCAGAGCCACGGATTCGGCAGAGGCCCTCCGCGAAATCCCCCGGGAGCGCCCACTCCCCGCCGCCGGCTCCACGCCCCTGCGCCCGGTGCTCGCCCCCCTCTTCGCGCTCGGGATGCTCGTCTGGCTCGTCTTCGCCTCCCCCGGCGCGGCGCTCGCCGTCGAGACGCTGCACCTGAAGATACCGGGGTACGACCCGCCCCCCGGCAAGATGGCCCTCGGGATAGAGACCTCGAGCCCGGCCACCGCGAGAGCCGCAGAGAGCTTCGCCCGGCGGCACGGTCTCCCGCTCACCATCTTCGTGCGAGGAGAAGCCGGGGAGGGCCTCGTCCCGGCGCGCGGGGTGAGCTTCGGGCTCGTCGCCCGGAGGGGGGAGGGGATCCCCTCCCCCTGGCGCAGCCGGGCGGCGCTGAAGCGCAAGGCGGAGAAGCTCCGCCGCGAGCGGGACATCCGGGTGCGCTATCTCCTCCCCGTCCCCAGGACGAACCTGGCCTCGCTCGCCACCGCCCCGCGGGGGATGCGGCCCGTGGCCCCGGAGAAGCCGGGCATGGTGGGCAACGGTCTCGTCGTGATAGACGCCTCGGGGACGAGCCCCGGGGCGGCGAGGGGGGCGCTGCGGGACGCGATGGCGCAGGCGAAGGCGAAAGGTCTCGGGTGCGTGCCGCTCGGAAAGCTGTAGGGGCCGGGCTGGCACTCGCCGCGGCCTACGCCGCCCCGGCAGCCTTCCGGCTTCCACCGGCCGGGGTCCTCTTCCGACCCCTGACCCGGGTGGAGGGGAACCGCGTGGCGCTGACCTTCGACGACGGTCCGGCTCACTCCACGGAACGCTTCCTGGAAGTCCTGCAGGAGCACGGGGTGCGGGCCACGTTCTTCGTCGTCGGAGAGCAGGTCGAAGCCAACCCGGGCATCCTCGAGGAGATCGCTTCCTGCGGGCACGAGATCGGACTGCACTGCCACCGGCACCGCAACCACCTGCGCCTGGGTCCGAAGGCGACGCTCGAGGACCTGCGAAGGGGAGCCGGGATCATCGAAGAGAGCCTCGGCCGGCGGGTCGCACTCTACCGTCCACCCTACGGGGTCTTCAACGCCGCCTCGTGGTCGTGGTGCGGCAGGAGGGGTTACCGCCGGGTGCTCTGGTCGCGCTGGGGGAAGGACTGGGAAGAGGGAGCCACGCCGTCGAGCGTGCTGCGCAACCTCGGATCTCCGGAAGCAGGAGAGATCGTGCTGCTGCACGACGCCGACCGCTACTCCGCGCCAGGCTCCTGGCGCAACACGCTGGCCGCGCTGCCGGAACTCCTGGAGCAGCTCTCCGAGAGAGGCATCGGGGCGGGGCCGGTGGGGAGGTCGGGCTAGTGCATGCCAGCCTCCTTCTGGGCATCGCGCTCGCGCTCGCCTCCACCTTCGCGTACAACGGCTCGGCGGTGCTGCTCGCGGTGGCGGCTCGCCGCCGTTCGCGGGGCAAGCCGCTCGTGCTGGAGGCCGGCAGGGACACCAGCGGCGTGGGAGGGGTGCTGCTCGACGCCTCCGGGTGGGTGCTCGAAGCCGCCGCGCTCGCGCTCATCCCGCTCACGCTGGTGCGGGTGTTGAGCTCCGCCGGGCTCGGGGTGCTCCTGGCTCTGAGCGGCAGGACGCTCGGAGAACCACTCGGGCGGACGAAGCTCACCGGAGCCGCGCTCGTCGGGGTCGGGGTGGTCGCGGTCGGCATCTCACCGCCCCGCTACGGGGGGGCGGCGCCTGCCGCCTGGGAATGGGGGGTGATGGTCGCGCTGGTGGTGCCGGTCGCCCTCTGTTACTACGTGCTCCGGGCGCTCGGCCGGCCCCAGGCCTCCCGCCTCTTCGGCGCCGTCTTCGCCGGGGTGGCCTTCGCGACGAGCGGCATCTTCACCAAGGGGGCGGTGGACCTCTTCTCCTCCGGAGCCCCCCTCTTCTCCGCGAGCCCGGACCATCCGCGAGGGCTCGCCCTCCCGCTCGCCCTGCTCGGAGTCGGGATGCTCGCAAGCGGGGTGCTGGCCTTCGAGGCGCAGATGAAATCGCTGCGCCACGTCCACGCCTCGGTCGTCACCCCGGTCGTGCTCGCGCTGCACACCGTGATCCCGATAGCCGCGGCCCCCTTCCTCTTCGACGAGCGGTGGCCGTCGAGCCCGCTCCTGCAGGCGGTGCTCGGCCTCGGCGTCTTCCTCACCCTGCTCGGCACGCTCGTGCTCTCCGCGGACGGCTCGAAGGAGCTGGACGTCCCCTGAAAGGCATTTCTCTCACGAACCTCTCAGGAAAGAGAGGGAAAATCCCGGCGTGGCACGGATGAGAAGAGAGTTCTTCGCCAGCTACGCCCGGTTCTCGCTCGTCGGGCTCTCCAACGGCGTCGTGGACTACGGAGCGCTGAACCTGCTCATGCTCCTCTTTCCCACCCGCCACCCGGTCCTGCTCGCCTCCTACAACGTCGTCGCGCTCATCCTGGCCAACGCGAACAGCTACGTCTGGAACAGCCGCTGGACCTTCCGGGGCCGCAGCGACCGCTCCCCGAGAGAGCTCCTGCTCTTCTCCAGTCAGGCCGCCCTGAACATCCTGGTGGCGGGCGGCGTGATCTGGGGCGTCTCCTCGCTGCTCTTCGCGTACACCAAC
The DNA here is from genome assembly GCF_028617075.1 of Rubrobacter calidifluminis. Classification (NCBI taxonomy): domain Bacteria; kingdom Bacillati; phylum Actinomycetota; class Rubrobacteria; order Rubrobacterales; family Rubrobacteraceae; genus Rubrobacter; species Rubrobacter calidifluminis. The sequence goes on from NZ_JAQKGV010000022.1 coordinate 32,964, forward strand.
CTGCCCTCCCTCGTCGTCGGCGACGCGGCGAAGGTCACCTCGAGCGTGGTCGCGACGACCCTGAGCTTTCTCGTGCTGCGCTACGTGGTCTTCCGGGAGCGCCCGCGGGGCGAACGGATGCCGGGCCTGCGGGAAGCCACCACGCCACCCTGCCGGAGCTCCCGCTAGAGCTCCCTCGAGAGGTAATCGGAGAGCGCCTCGCGCCAGTGGCGCATCGCCGGCCCGTCCGGCGAGGACAGGACGCCGTTGGCGGGCCGGGCGGCGGGGAGGGGGTACTCGGAGCTCTTGATCGGGGAGAGGTCGGCCTCGATCCCGGCGAGGGTGAAGATCTCGCGGGCGAAGTCGTACCACGAGCAAGAGCCGGAGTTGGTCGCGTGGTAGAGCCCGTAGAGGCCGCGTGAGACGATCTCCGCTATCGCCCCGGCGAGGTCGCGGGCGTAGGTCGGGGAGATGTACTCGTCGTCCTTCACCTTAAGTGATCTTCCCTCCCCCGCGGCCCGCAGCATCGTACGCACGAAGTTGTGTCCTTCGCCGTAGACCCCGGCGGAGCGGACCACGTACCAGCGGCGGCACAGACGCATCACGTACTCCTCCCCGGCGAGCTTGGTCCTCCCGTAGACGCTCAGGGGGTTGGGCGGGTCGAAGGGTTCGTAGGGGCTCTCCGAGGTGCCGTCGAAGACGTAGTTGGTGCTCACGTGCAAGAGCTCGATCCCCCGCCGCTCGCAGAGCTGGGCCAGGTTGCGCGGCCCGAGCGCGTTCACCCGGTAGGCGAGCTCCCGCTCCGTCTCGCAACCGTCGACGTTGGTGTAGGCAGCGGCGTTGATCACGAGCTCCGGCGCGTGCTCCTCCAGCGCCGCCTCGACCGCCGGACAGTCCGCCACGTCGAGCTCCGCGTGCGAGAACGGCACGACCTCCCTCCCCTCCTCGGGCAGGACTCGGGCGAGCTCCCGCCCGAGCTGTCCCGCTGCACCGGTAAGAAGAACCTTCATCCCGTCTCTCCTCCTCTAGCCTCCGGCGAGTGAATCGTAGAGCGCCTCGAGCTCGGCGGCGTACTCGCTGGTGGTCTTGACCGGTCCTATCCCCTCCCGCAACCTCGCGAGCAGCCCTGGCTCGGAGGCGAGCCGGCGCAGCTGCCGGACGAGGTCTTCGGCGTCGTCCGCCGCGAAGAGGAGGCCGTTCTCGCCCGGACGCACGAACTCGGACATCCCGCCGAGGTCCGCGGCGAGGACCGGAATCCCGGCGGCGAACGCCTCGAAGACGACGCCGGGGGCGTTCTCGTACCAGCGGGAGGGAACCGCGAGCACGTCCATCCCCGCCAGGACCCTCCCGATCTCCCGGCGCACGAAGGGACCGGCGAACTCGATCCTGCCGTCCGGGGTCGCGAGCTCGCGCAGCCTCCGCACGTACCCCGCGTCGGGGCCGGGGGAGCCGTGGAGCCTCAGCCCGGCCGGCAGGTCCGGCGCCCGGAGGAACGCCTCGATCAGGAGATCGGGGCCCTTGTGCGGCGCGAGCGTCCCGACGAACCCGACCCGGAGCGGGGGCACCTCGTGCGGCGGGACCTTCTCTATCCCGCCGGTGTCTATCCCGTAGACCGAGACCGAGATCCTGCCCCGCCCGAGGCCGTTGGCCTCGAGCAGCTCGCGCGTGAGCCGGGTGTAGGCGAGGATGTGGTCGACGAGAGCGAGCTGCCGCCGGACGTACCCGGCCCGCTCCCGCAGGTCGCGCACCTGCCCCAGAGGAAAGATCCTCCGGGCGAGCGGGGTGCGCGAGGCCAGCCCCACGGCCCGCAGGGCCGCGTCCGGCATCAGCCCCACCGCACGCGAGAGCCCGCCGTCCGGGCTGCGCGAGGCCAGGCACCTCAGGCAGTGGTGGAGCTCGGGTCCCCGGCAGAGGACCCCGTCGTGGCGGTAGAGGTCGACCACCGGGCAGATGCTCCAGAAGTCCGCCGCGGTGAAGACGACCGGCAACCCCAGCCCCTTGAAGGCCGGGACGACGGAGGCCGAGAGCCCCTGCAGGTGCATCGCGTGCACCACGTCCGGCCCGAACTCCCGGGCGCAGGCGCGCGCCACCTCCGCCATATGCGGGTTCTCGTAGTTGAGCCGGTAGGGGCGGGAGAGACCCTCCCGGGGCCGGCCCACCCTGCGGACGGGCACCCCCTCGTAGACGTAATCGCGCACCTCCCCGGGCTCGATGTCGCCGTGCGGGGCGCTGCGCTGCGCCGCCAGGACGAAGACCTCGTGCCCCCGGGAGCGCAGCTCGCGCGCCAGGTTCAGCGTCACCACCTCGACCCCGGCCGAACTCTCCGGGAAGAACTGATGGGCGCAGAAGAGTATCCTCACAGACCGCCCCCGATCAGACGCTCCAGACGCGGGCCGTCCGACGCGGCGAGCAGAGTCCCGAGGCCGTTCGCCGCGGCGTACGAGGCGGCCCGGGGCGCGTGCCGCAGCGTCCCGAGGGGCCCCGCCTCGCACCAGAGCCCGCGCAGGAGGTGGGCCAGATCCGCCACCCCCGAGAGGAGGGCTGCCGGGGGGGAGACCTCGACCCCGAAGAGCTCCCGCAAAAGACGCGCCTCGGTGTAGCGTCGCCTCAGGTCGTAGCGAAATCCCCGCTCGTGCGAGTGGTAGACGACGGAGCGCGGCTCGTAGACGAGGGCGTATCCCGCCTCGACGACGCGCCGCCCCCACCGGAGATCCTCCCCGAAACCGCCCTCCTCGAACGGGATCTCCTCCCAGACCGACCGCCGGATGCAGGAGCTGACGTCGTCGAATGCGGCGGCGAGCCGCCGCTCGGCCGGAGTCAGCGCCCCGAGTCCCCGCGGGGCCCGCTGCACCCTGCGCCTCTCCGACGAAGCGAGGGAGCCTCGCGCCAGTACCCGGGTGAGCGGGGTGGCCTCCGGACGCGGTAGCTGCCTGCCGTAGACCCCGGCGACCGAAGGGTCTCCTTCGAGATCCTCGACCATCGCGGAGAGCCAGCCGCCGTCCGCCGGGAGCGCGTCCTGCACGACGAACGCCACGTACTCGCCGCGCGAGAGCGAGACCCCGAGGTTGCGCGCGGCCCCGTGGTCGAAGCTCCCCGGCGGGATCTCGTGCACCAGCGCCCCGAACCTCCGGGCCGTCTCGACCGTCCCGTCGTCGGAGCCCGAGTCGACCACGACGACCTCGACGACGAAATCTCCCCTCTGCGCGGCCATCCTCTCAAGGAGCAGCCCGAAGCCCGGTCCGGCGTTGCGGGTGAGCACCACCACCGAGACCTCTCCTCTCACCGGGGATCACGCCCCCCCCGGACATCACGGCCGCGCATCAGGGAGGCATTCTATCTTCCCGGTATGGATTTCACACCGGAAGACGGCTCTCGGGGCTTAAGTTTCGTTCACTTTTGTCCGATAATTCTTTCAGTACTTCGCAATGTTTCGGAGGGGGAATATGCGATCGAAGACATTCATCCTTCTTGCTCTCTGTGCGGCGGTCGTATGCCTCGCCGCCGGCAGCCACCCGGTCGGGGCCCGGCAGCAGGGCGCCGCGGCACGGACGATCTCCGGTGAGGTGAGCGCGGCCTCGCACCGCTACGGCGTGCCGGCGAGGCTGCTGCTCGCGATGGGTTACGTCAACACCCGCTGGGAGACCCCGCCGCCGAGCCCGTACCGGAAGGGCGACCCGGAGGCGAGGGGCACCTTCGGGGTGATGCAGCTCGCCGACAACCCCTACCAGCACACCCTCGGGCTGGCCTCGGGGATCACCGGCATCTCCCAAAAGCGCCTCGAGCAGAACCGGGCGGCGAACGTGATGGGGGCCGCGGCGGTCCTCGCTCACTATGCCGGCAAGCCGGGACCGCAGAACATAAACGGCTGGCGCGGCGCCGTGGCGCGCTACGGGGGCGGCGAGGCGTACGCCGAGCAGGTCTACCAGACGCTCAGGCAGGGCGCGAGCACGAGGACTTCCTCGGGCGAGAGGGTCGTCGTCCCCCGGACGCCGGGGGCACGGGCACCCCAGGCCTCCTACGCGCCCTCGGCGGTGCGGGCGGACTACAGCAGGGCCCGCTGGTACGGGACCAACGGGAACAACTTCACCCCGGCGAACCGGCCCCACGACCTGAGGATAAACAGGATAATAATCCACGTCACGCAGGGATCGTGGGCCTCCGCGATAAACTGGTTCAAGGATCCGAGAGCCCAGTCCTCGGCGCACTACGTCATACGCTCGAAGGATGGCTACGTCGGCCAGTCGGTGAGGGAGAAGAACATCGCCTGGCACGCGGCCAACTGGGACTACAACCAGCACTCCATCGGCATCGAGCACGAGGGGTACATCAACGATCCCAGGTGGTTCACCGACGCGATGTACCGCTCCTCGGCGAGGCTGGTCGCCCACCTGTGCCGCAAGTACCACATCCCGATCGACCGCAAGCACATAATCGGTCACAACCAGGTCCCCGGGGCCGACCACACCGACCCCGGACCCTACTGGAACTGGACGAAGTACATGCGCTATGTGCGCAGCTACGCGGGCGCCACGGGAGGCAAGCCTGTCTACCAGCAGGTGGTGGACAACGCCTCGGTCCGCTTCCACGCCTCGAAGGACTGGCACTACAACACCTGGAACAAGGCGAAGTACGGCAGAAACTACCGGGCAGCACGTCCGAAGAGCGTCTCCGACCCGGCAACCTTCTACGTCAAGGTCCCCACGACCTCCGACTACGCGGTCTACGCCCGCTGGCCGGCTTCGAGCGACTACAACGACCGCACCCCGATCCTCATCCGCACCACCTCGGGCTTCAGGAAGGTCGTCGTCAACCAGCGGCGCAACGGGGGAAAGTGGGTGAAGCTCGGGACCTTCCAGATGCCCGAGGGCAAGAAGCGGAGCATCATGATCTCCCGCTGGACGAGCGGGCGTGGCTGGGTGATAGCCGACGCCGTCATGATCCGGCGCTACAGGTAGTTCATCTCGCGGCCCGTTTCCGAGCGCCCACCCCGGCCGCGAACCAGCGGATGGTGCGCGCGAGGCCCTCTTCCAGGTCCACCACGGGCTCCCACCCGAGGGAGGCGCGAGCCCGGCTTATGTCCGGCGAGCGCCGCCTCGGGTCGTCCTCCGGCGGTGGCAGGCGGACGATGCGGCCCTCGCCCCCGGCGAGGCGGGTGATGAGCTCTGCTATCTCGAGCACGCTCCTCTCCTCCGGGTTGCCCAGGTTCACCGGGCGTGTCTCGTCGGAGCGCATGAGGAGCAGGAGACCTTCGACGAGGTCGTCCACGTACTGCAGGCTCCTGGTCTGGGTGCCGTCCCCGTAGACGGTCAGGGGTTCCCCTGCGAGGGCCTGCCGGACGAGGTTCGGGACGAGCCGGCCGTCGTCGGGGCGCATCCGGGGCCCGTAGGTGTTGAAGATGCGGGCTATGCGGGTCTGAAGCCGGTGGCGCCGGCGGTAGGCCGCGGTGAGCGCCTCGGCGTAGCGCTTCGCCTCGTCGTAGACGCCGCGCACCCCCGTGGTGCTCACGTTGCCCCGGTAGTCCTCGTGCTGGGGGTGGACCAGGGGGTCGCCGTAGACCTCGGAGGTTGAGGCCAGGAGGAAGCGGGCCTTCTTGCTCCGCGCCAGCTCGAGGACGTTCCTCGTCCCGGCCGAGCCACTCTCCAGGATCTCGATCGCGAGCGGCCCGAAGTCCTTCGGGCTCGCCGGGGAGGCCAGGTGGTAGACCTCGTCCACCCTGCCGGGGATACGGATCGGGCGCCGCACGTCGCGCTCGAGCAGGAAGAACCTTCCCCCGAGGTGTGAGACGTTCTGCGGGGAGCCGGTGATGAAGCTGTCGACGCAGACGACCTCGCAACCTTCGGCGAGGAGCCTCTCGGAGAGGTGGCTCCCGACGAAGCCTGCCCCGCCGGTGACGAGCGCGACGCGCCTCCTAGCCACGGCCGAAACCCGAGTAGAGAAGCCCGGCCGCCCGCGCCGCCTCCGGGTCGAGGGCGTTCCTCCCGTCCACGAGAAGGCGGGGATCGCGCATGATGGCGGCGGCGCGCACGAGGTCCAGGGCGCGAACCTCCTCCCACGCCGTCGCGACGACGGCGGCCCGGGCGCCCTCGAGCGCCGAATAGGGGTCGTGGCAGGGCTCCAGGCCGGGCATGCGGCGGGCGGCCTCCTTCGCCGAGACCGGGTCGTATCCGGCAACACGCGCCCCCTTCCCCAGAAGCAGCGCGGCGATCTCGAGCGCCGGGGAGCCCCTCAGATCCTCCGTCCCAGGCTTGAAGGAGAGACCGAGCAGGGCGACCCGCTCCCCCTCCAGCGACCCACCGAGCGCCGAGCGCACCCGGCGCACGGCCTCCCGCCGCCGCTCCAGGTTCACCTCTTCCGCGGCCGCGAGGAGCGGCATCCCCAGACCCCGTCCTTCGGCCATCGCCCTGAGCGCCGCCACGTCCTTCGGGAAGCACGAACCTCCCCAGCCGATCCCGGCCTCGAGGAACTCCCCACCTATCCTGTGGTCGAGCCCGATCCCCCGGGCCACCTCCCCGACGTCCGCGCCCACCAGCTCACAGAAGCGAGAGATCTCGTTGATGAAGCTGATCCTGGTGGCGAGGAAGGCGTTGGCGGCGTACTTTATCGTCTCGGCGCTCGCGAGGTCGGTGACGATGAGCGGAACCTCCCGCTTGGGCCTGGGTTCTATCGGGGACGGGAAGCTCTGCTCGACGATCGGGCGGTAGAGCTCGCGCATGATCTCGAGCGCCTCCTCCGACTCCCCGCCGAGCACGATCCTGTCCGGGAAGAGCGTGTCCAGGACGGCGCTCCCCTCGCGCAGAAACTCCGGGTTGGAGACGACCCGGAAGCTCTCCTTCCCGGCGCCGCCCTCGCGCAGCAGGCGCGAGACGTAGTCACCGCCTCCCACCGGCACGGTGCTCTTGTTCACCACCACGAGCGGGCGCTCCCTGCCGGCGCCCCCGAGAACCCGGCCCACACCC